>JALSGU010000071.1 GCA_026982575.1 Paracoccaceae bacterium
GTAAAATTGGCATCGGCACGGCGGCGGGTTTCGGTTAAACCGCCGATCTGCTCCATCCATTCAAGGCTGTCATCCGCATCGGCAATGGCCAGCATCGAAGGCGTGTTGATGGTCGCGCCGCTAAAAATTCCCTCGATCAGTTTGCCAGCTTTGGTCAGGCGAAAAATTTTCGGCAAAGGCCGGTTTGGCACATAGCTTTCCAGCCGTTCAACCGCGCGGGGGCTAAGAATAATCACTCCGTGCGCAGCCTCGCCGCCCATGGCTTTTTGCCAGCTAAACGTGGTGACATCCAGCTTTTCCCATGGCAGATCCTGCGCGAAAGCTGCCGATGTCGCATCACAAATGGTCAGCCCCGCACGATCATCACTAATCCAGTCGCCAGAAGGCACCCGCGCGCCCGATGTTGTGCCGTTCCATGTGAAAACCACATCCGCATCGGGGCGCACTGCACCCAGATCAGGCAAATGGCCATAATCGGCCTTTAGCACCTGAACATCATCCAGCTTTAGCTGTTTTTGAATATCGGTGGCCCAGCCAGCGCCAAAGCTTTCCCAGACCAGAACATCAACAGGGCGCGCGCCAAGCAGTGACCAAAGCGCCATTTCAACCGCGCCGGTATCCGATGCGGGCACAATGCCGACACGATAATCACCCGGCACATTCAAAATGGCCGCCATACGATCAATAACCGATTTGATCTGTGATTTTGGCCCGGCAGCGCGGTGCGAACGGCCAAGCCAGGCACGTTTGGCAACCGATTCAAAATTCCAGCCGGGGCGTTTGGGGCATGGCCCCGAAGAAAATTCGGGGCGCGCAGGCTTAACCTGCGGCATTAAAGGGAGGCTCATGGATGGCTCCTGCATCAGGACGATATTTCTGAGCTTGCCATCGCTCGTCCTTATTCCGACGACACGCCCGAGGCGGGCATAGCCGAAACGAAACCGGATTCGCAAGCAGAAATTGTCGGGAAAGGTTTGAAAAATGTCGGCTTTGGTTTCCGATAGGAAACTTCAGGGGGCGCGACGCCCAAAAAGGAAAAACCCACGCGACATCATCGCGAGGGTTTGAAAGTTCAGATCAACGCGAAAACGGCAACCGGCCGCCCAGCAGATCGTTGGCATTGGGAACATAGGGGATATCGGTTGTGCGACAGTTTTCCTGAGACCCGATCGCGTCTTCGGTCGGGGCGCGCCACAAGAATGATGCATCCGTAAACAGGCTGCGACCATTATAGAAAAAGCGATAGCCCTTTAGGGTGCGTTCCAGCCGCCGATGCACAGATGCACCGCCCCACATATAATAGTTGCCACAAATCGCCAGATTGCCGTTATCATTGCGGGCAAGAAACAAAACCGCCATTCGGCCGCTTCTTGAATTGCCCATCCGGTAAACATCAGCCCAGATTCCGTTATCCATCTGACGTGCCGCTGTTGCGGTTGTGACAGCACCAAAAGTGCACGCCAGCACCGTTGCGATTGTAATTATTTGCTTTCTAAACATATTCCCACCATTCCGATCACTAAAAATTGATACACCCCAACGCTAGTAGCCAGCACCGGGCACAATGTAAAGCTTAACACAAGCTAACAAGCATTTTTGGCAATAAAAGCAAGAAAAGGCCGCGCGGCAATGCCTGAAACAACAAGATATTCGGTTTCTGCAAAGTAAATCGTACTTTACGTTGATACAGCTTCGGGATTGCGCCATTCATAAATTGTATACCGATACAATTACCAACCCCGAGCACCCGGAATTATGGATACAATCCGGTCAAAAGACATGCTGCAAAAAGGCATTGCCAAATATCACAGCCTGCTGAATGCAACCCGTTATTCTCGCGGCAATGCCCAGCTTAAAACCGGCCGGAAATTACCGCCGGTGCCATTTGGCTGACGGTGGGTGGTAAACACAGTGACAGGGTTTTTACCGAAGCTTTGCCACAGGAAATGCTTGCCTGAATTTTGCTGATGCAACAAATCACAATCTTTGGTTATTAATTACCCTGCCTTGGCGTTAAACCCGAGCAAAAGGAAATTTTATGCAAAAACCATCGGTATTGATCTGGGTAATGTTGCTTGTTTTGGGCATGATCTGGGGCGCGTCATTTCTGGGCATTTCTTTGGCATTAAACAGTTTTGGCCCGATTTCAATTGCCGCAATCCGGGTTAGCATGGCGGCTGTGATCATTCTTGTTATCAGCATGGCACTGGGTTACGGACTGCCCGGCTTTCAAACCCCAAGCGGGCGGCGCACATGGCTGCATTGTCTTGGTATGGCGCTGTTCAGCAATGCAATTCCCTTTGCGTTGCTGGGTTGGGGGCAGTTGAATGTCAGCTCCGGCTTTGCCGGTATCACCATGGCAGTGGTGCCGTTGCTGGTATTGCCCCTGTCGCATTTCCTGGTGCCCGGCGCATTGATGACCCGCAAAAAACTGCTGGGGTTTCTGTTCGGGTTTGCCGGGGTTGTGGTGCTGGTCGGACCCGCCCAGATTTTGCAAAGCGGTGGTAGCAACATTGAAAATCTGGCGCGCATGGCCTGTATTGCCGCCAGCCTGTGTTATGCAATTGGCAGCATTATCACCCGCCTGACCCCCGAGGGACCGGTTTTGGCGTTCAGCGCCGCGGCGCTTATTCTGGCGGCAATTATGCTGGTACCAGCCGCTTTGATATTCGAGGGCATTCCCACAGATATTTCGTTAAAATCCTTTGGGGCCGTGATTTATCTGGGGGTTTTTCCAACTGCGCTGGCCACCATTTTACTGGTACATATTGTCAAGGTTGCCGGACCACCCTTTTTAAGCCTTGTAAACTACCAAGTGCCGATCTGGGCGGTTTTATTTGGAGCATTGGCATTAAATGAAACTATCCCCAGTCAGGCAATCTATGCGCTTGGGATGATATTATTGGGCCTTGCCATATCGCAATTCCGCATGGGCCGGTTTCAATAACGCCCGCCAGAACAAAGCGGTATTAAAGCGCGTCAATCCGCGCCACAATGCCGTGAACCACCTCTGCCAACAGGGTTTTGTCATTGCACTCGCCCATCACCCGGATCAACGGTTCGGTGCCGGATTTGCGGATCAACAACCGGCCATTACTGCCAAAAGCGGCCTTGCCATCCTTGATGGCCTGCTGCACAGCCGCGGTTTCCAATGGCGCGCTTGCGGGGTCAAACCGCGTGTTAACCAACAGTTGCGGCACAGGTTCAAACACATTGCAAAGCTGGCTGGCTTTGTCTTTGGTTTCGACCATAGCCAGCAAAAATTGCAGCGCTGCAATCAACCCGTCGCCGGTGGTGACATAGTCGCGCAGCACAATATGGCCCGATTGCTCACCCCCCAGATTATAGCCACCCTTGCGCATGGTTTCGACCACATAGCGGTCACCGACATCGGTGCGCAGCAGATTAAGCCCCCGCGAGTTCATCAGGTTTTCCAACCCCAGATTGGACATGACTGTTGCAACCAATGTGTTGCCCTCCAGCCGTTTTTCCGCTGCCCAGCGCATGGCGATCAACCCCATCAGCTGGTCGCCATCAGCAACCTTGCCGGTTTCATCAATAATCATCAGCCGGTCGGCATCACCGTCCAGACAAATGCCCAGATCAGCGCCATGTTCCAGAACCGCCGCTGCGGCCTGTGCGGTACTGGTAGAGCCACAATCAACATTGATATTAAATCCGTTTGGCGACACCCCGATGGGAATAATTTCTGCTCCCAGCTCCCATAATACCTCAGGCGCAGTGCGATATGCAGCACCATTGGCGCAATCAATCACAATTTTAAGCCCGTCGAGCCGGTGGCGGCGCGGAAAGGTGGTTTTGGCAAATTCCATATAGCGCGTGCGGTCGCCCTCAATCCGGTTGGCACGGCCGATTTTTTCGGCATCCACCAAGCTGGGCTGGTTTTCGATCAGGTTTTCAATTTCAAGTTCAGCTGCATCCGACAGCTTAAATCCGTCCGGCCCGAAAAATTTGATGCCATTGTCGTAATAAGGATTATGCGAGGCCGAGATCATTATCCCCAGATCCGCCCGCATGCTGCGTGTCAACATGCCCACCGCGGGTGTCGGCACCGGCCCCAGCAAATAGGCATCCATCCCCACCGATGTCAGCCCCGCTGTCAGCGCCGTTTCCAGCATATAGCCCGATCGCCGCGTGTCTTTGCCAATCACCACCCGATTGCTACCATCGGTCTGGCGAAAATAATGGCCAACCGCCGCGCCCAGTTTCAAAGCCATTTCCGCGGTCATCGGATGGGTGTTTGCCCGCCCGCGAATGCCGTCTGTTCCAAAAAATTTCCGTGCCATTTACTGCCCTGTTCCTGCGCGCCACAGATCAATCGCCTGCTTTGTTGCAGCAATATCATGGACCCGCAACATCTGCACCCCCTGGTTTAGCCCCTGTAT
>JALSGU010000072.1 GCA_026982575.1 Paracoccaceae bacterium
CGTGCGATTAACGCCAAGGGCAAAATTGCCCGCCCTGAAAAGGTGGCAGCGCTGAACGCCATTATGGCCCAAACCCCTGCCCCCGCGATTGGCAATCAAAGGTCTTACGGGGATACCGCATTAAATACCGACGGGCATGTCACCGACATGACGCGGCTGGACCGGTTTTTGAATTTTGACCCTGAAACCGGATTACTGGAGGCCGAAGCAGGGGCCACCATTGGCGATATTCTAAAGACATTTGCCCCAAAAGGCTGGATGCCTGCGGTTATTCCGGGCACTGGTTTTGCCACGCTTGGCGGCTGTATTGCCAATGATGTGCATGGCAAAAACCACCAGATTGCCGGCAGTTTTGGCCAGCATGTCGAAAGCATTTTACTGGCAGGGGCCAACGGCAAACCCCAACGTATTTCCTTAAAACGCAATGCGCCGCTGTTTCGTGCCACTATTGGCGGGCTGGGGCAAACCGGCGTTATCCTGACCGCGCGCATTCACCTGGCTAAATGCAGCGGCGGCACCATGGCGGTGCAAGAACGCCGCATGGCGGATCTGGACAGTTTTATGGACGGGTTTGGCGCATCAACCGCTGCTTATTCGGTTGGCTGGATAGATACGACCGCAAGCGGCGTGGACCTTGGCCGTGGTATTCTGGAAGAAGCAAATATTTCAACCGGCGCATTCGCCCCACCCCGCAACAACCGAAGCATTCCGTTTAATGCACCAGGATTTGTGATGAGCAAACCGATGGTAAAACTGTTTAACAGGCTGTATTTGCGCCGTGTGCCGCAAGACGGGCGCGACCGCGAACGCCCGTTAAGCGATTTCTTTTTCCCGCTGGACCGGATTTTGAACTGGAACCGGCTTTATGGCAAATCCGGGTTCCATCAGTTTCAATGTGTTTTGCCCCATGATACCGCCCGCACCCAGCTGACAAAACTGCTGGAGGAAATCGGCAATAGCAGGCTTTGCTCGCCCTTGTCGGTGTTAAAACAAATGGGGGCCGGGCGGGCTGGCATGATGTCTTTTCCGATGGAGGGCATGACTTTGGCGGTTGATATTGCCAATAAACGCGGGGCAACAACGCTTTTGGCGCGGTTGAACGACATCACCCTAAGCGGCAAAGGCAGGGTATATCTGGCCAAGGATTCGAGCCTTGATCCGACTTATTTATCCGGCATGAACCCCGAATTAACTGCCTTTCGAGAGGTGGTAGCAAAAGCCGACCCCGAGGGAGTTTTTGCAACAGACCAAAGCCGGCGGCTTAACCTGAGGGGCAAAGCATGAGCGATACATGGATCATTCTCGGGGCGACATCCTCCATTGCGCGGGCATTTGCCCGTAAACTGGCGATTAACGGCGAAAGCCTGATACTGGCAGGGCGCGATCTGGCCGAATTAAAACTGATTACCAAAGATTGCAGCCTGCGCGGGGCATTACAAGCCGAGGCAGTTTTGTTTGACGCCCGAAAACCGGCCAGCTTTGCGGCGGTGATTGCCGCCGCAGAACAGGGTTCGGGTATCATAAATGTCGGGGTTTTCACCGGATCAATGCCCGAACAGGCTGCGATTGATGCAGACCCCAGTCTGATTGACGGGGTGATCAGTGATAATTTCACCGGCCCGATCCGGTTTTTACAATCCATTGCAACCATTATGGAAGAACGCGGCGGTGGCACAGTAGTCGGCATTGGATCTGTCGCTGGCGATCGTGGCCGGATTGGCAATTATGTTTACGGCGCTGCCAAAGCCGGATTTCATACCTATCTTTCGGGGTTGCGCAACCGGCTGAACCGCTTTGGCGGGCATGTTGTAACGGTGAAACCCGGGTTTACCGACACAGCTATGACATGGGGGATTGAGGGCATGTTTCTGGTGGCATCACCTGAAATGGTTGCGGATGATCTTTTGAAAGCTGTGCGCAAACGGCGGAATGTGATCTATACACCATTTTTCTGGCGGTATATCATGCTGATCATCAAAGCCGTTCCGGAATTTATCTTCAAGAAACTGTCGGTCTAGGGGTGTCAGGCAGCGGCATGATACAAAAGCGCGGCACCAATAGCGATGAGCACTAAGCCAAGCGGGTCGCGCAGGGCAAAAACAATCGGGTCATAATCCATTCGGCCTTGCCAGCCGCGCCAGATCATCCGCGCCAGCCAGAACGCCAATGCAACCCCCGCAAAGCGCAGCTCCCACGGCTGCTGATACAATATCAGGGCCATTTCGCTGTAAGAATACAAGCCAAACACAACCATGGCCGCCACTGCGGCGGTAACGGCAATATTCAGCAAATCCCCCCGATCTCGCCGCGCATAGCCCCGCCCGGGCAATTGCAATTCATTTTCGGCTTTGCCCAGTTCGACCAGCCGCTTTACACAGCCAAGCGCCAAAAACACCGGAAATATAAACGCGGCCAGCCAGCCCGACATTTCCACCCCCGCCGCAACCGACCCCGCCACGACCCGCAAGGTATAAAGCGCGGCAAGGGTGGAAACATCCACCCATCTTAGCCGTTTTAGAATCAGCGAATAAGACAAGGAAAGCACCATATAAAGCGCAATAATCGCCAGCAAAGCCCAGCTGTGCAGCCCCGCAACCGTCAATGCAAACAGCGCCAGCCCGAAACCGGATAACATGCCGGTTTGAATAGGCACCAACCCCGAGGCAAAGGGGCGTTTATATTTGGTTTTATGTTGCCGGTCCGCCGCCAGATCCAGCAGATCATTAACGATATAGATCGACGAGGCAGCCGCCGAAAATGCCGCGATACCCCATAAAACCAGCAGAATCCCCGCTAGATCTGTGCGATGCGCTGCCAAAAGCGGCAAGAATAACAGGATATTCTTGATCCATTGCTGGGGCCGAAATGCCCGGATAATGTCTTTGGCGCGGGTTGGATTGCCGATAATCTGGATATCACGGCTAATTTTGGCCAACAAACGATTACTCGGCGCAACAACTATGGCCTGATCTGCGGTTTTCCAGACCGCAATATCAGCGCGGGAATCCCCGACATAATCAAAATTCCCGACACCGAACCGTGCCACCAACGCATCCGATTTTCGTGATGAGGTCAGGTTTATATCACCGTTCGATGCCAGATAATCATTCCCGAGACCAACAGATTTTGACAGTTCAGCCACCAAAACCCGGTCCGAACCCGACGCGATAATCACGGTTCGATTTTCAGATTTTGCGGTTTTGCACAGGCCCAGAACCTCGGGGCGCAGCGGCAGGGATGTGACATCAAGCCCCGCGATTTTTGCCATTTCCTGTTTCAGTTTGGCGATATTGTTCAGATTGAAAAAACCGGCCTTAAGGCAGGCCAGCGGGTTTTTTCCAAGCGCGGCCCAGAAACATTCGAACAGCATATCCGTGGCCAATAACGTGCCATCTGCATCGATGACCAACGGTTTTTTTTGCGTCGAGATGTCGTTCATTGGAAATTTTGCCCCACGTTAAAGATGATTCTTTTCAAGTTGCTAAAACCTTTGCCTTAACGCCATGACATGTCAGCTTGCAAAGCTGAATCGTGACTTTATGGTATACAAGACCTTAATCTCAGCGCAAACATATAATTAACCTTTTGATTTTAAGGGTATATTTTTTATTATTTCAAATTGGCCAACCCGACATTATTTCGCCACATTTGCCGCCGATACTTACATCTCCGATTGGCGCCTATCTATTGCAACTGTGATATTTCGGCCATACCCGATGTTGTTTTTATTAATGTCGGGTAAATGGGTATACATCTCGATTTCGGGGTGAAAAGTAAGTGGTAGCCATTTTATGGCGTTAATTGAAATAAACTTGTATCCTTGGAGGGAACAAAAATGACTAAACTTCTTAA
>JALSGU010000073.1 GCA_026982575.1 Paracoccaceae bacterium
GTTTTTCTCTGACGATACAGGTGCCGTAACTGTTGACTGGGTTGTCCTGACCGCAATTATCGTTACGCTGGGAATTGCAGTTCTTGCGGTTCTTTCCCCGGTAATGACCAGCACCGCAGAGGGTATCGCGTCAGCCGTGACCTCGGGAATGCCGGATATCACCCCTTAAGCCTTCTTTTTTACGTGATGTTCTGACAAATCCATAGGCTGTTATTGTCTTTGGCGAAATTTCCTTTACAAGTGGCCAGAATCTTAATTTTTATACGGATATGGTTTTATGCGCGTTATTTTTCTGCTTGTTTTACTTATAGGAATTGGAATGGCCGGTTATGCGGCGGTTATGGTCATGCAATGGTTTGACTCCTCTGAAACAGAACTCGAGCAACTCAAAAACGAGCTTCAGGCCGCAAGGCAAGGTCTGGTTGAAACAGAAACTGTTCTTGTTGCCAAATCCGACCTTCGCTTTGGCACAGAGCTATTGCGCGAGAATATAACCGAGATTCAATGGCCCAAAGGCCAGACCCCGCCAAATGTCTTTAACAGCATGGAGGCGCTGTTTGGCTCTGAAAACACACCTTCGCGGTATATACTGCGAGTCATGGAACAGGGTGAGCCGGTTTTGACCTCCAAGGTCACAGAGTTTGGCGAAGATGCGGGCATTCGTTCGCGACTGGCACCCGGAATGCGGGCTTTTGCCATTAGCGTTAACGTGACCTCGGGTGTTTCGGGGTTTTTGCAACCCGGTGACCGTGTGGATGTATACTGGGTTGGTGATACCACCGGTGAAACCATCACCAAGCTAATTCTCGAAGACGTTGACTTGATCGCAATCGATCAATCCGATGACGAAGATTTTGGCAGGAATATGGTTGCACGAACCGTCACTTTACAAGTTTCTCCACTGGTTGTTGCAAAATTGGTACAGGCCCAGGCCACCGGCAGCCTGACACTGGCCTTGCGGGGCACTGAGGATGTGGCCGCAACCGGTGGGGTCGAAATTGACCAATCTGCAATTATTGTCAATGAAATCATTGAGGTAGAGGAAGAACGCATCTGCACAATTCGCACCAGAAACGGTGCAAATGTTGTCGAGGTTGTTATTCCCTGCATTGAAGAATAACCGGGCGATTTCGACCGGATCTTCGTCGAAATAAACCCGTTTTTCACATCAATTTTGCATCAAGACTCTCGTGTAACACATTGATTCTTGCAATTAATAACAACATGAAGCATGCTGCCTCCAATCGCGGGCGTTAAATGACCCGTTTCTATTTTAATAGTGATTTTGAGAGGCAGGATCACATGCAATATGCAAACCTAATTAAGGTGGGTCTTTTAGGATTCACTGTTATGGCACCGATGGCAACATCTGCCGTCGCGCAAAACGCAGTATTATCCGTGATGCGCGGCTCTGTATCCAGTCAAATCGGTGTTTCCGTAAATCGCGCGATTATTATTGAAAGCGACCGGCCTTTTGCTGAATTATCAGTGGCCAACCCTGCTATCGCTAATGTTCGTGCTTTATCGGATCGCACCATTTATGTTTTAGGGGTCACCCCCGGCGCAACAACGATGACGATGTTTGACCAGGATGGTCGGCTGATCGCCAATGTTGATGTGCGGGTTTCACCCGATATTGCGGAATTCAAGGACCGGTTGCGGGAAATCCTCCCGAATGAACCGATTGAAGTTCGCACCGCCAATGACGGCATTGTATTAAGCGGCAGCGTTAGCGGCGCACGCAAAGTTTCCCGCGCGCTGGAGCTGGCAGAACGCTATGCGCCGGACCGGGTGACCAACCTGATGATGGTTGGCGGGTCGCAACAGGTGATGTTGCAGGTCCGGTTTGCTGAAATGAACCGCTCCGTGGCCAAAAGCCTTGGCTCATCTATGTCATTGTCAAGTCTGGTAACGTCGCCCAGCGGCGTAACAGTTGGCACCGGCAATGTCGGAGTTGAATTTATTGACGGCGCCGGTGATCGGATATTCGGGTCTGGCCCAGATTCAGCCGGTGCAGTCGGCGTTAGTTTTGGCATTGGCGGCATTGCCGTTAATGTTTTAATGGAAGCGCTGGAAAGCAAAGGCATGGTGCGCACACTTGCAGAACCAAATATCGTTGCAATTTCCGGTCAGCAAGCCAGTTTTCTTGCCGGTGGCGAATACCCGATACCAACCCCGACAACCGACGGCATTACCATTGAATATAAACCGTTCGGGGTTATGCTTAATTTCCGCCCAACGGTGATTGACGGTGATCTGATCAATCTAACCCTCGAAACAGAGGTTAGCTCGATCGACCCAACAATAACCGCTTCTGTTGGCGGCACCCCGCTTTTGGCATTTAAGGTGCGTCGGGCAGTAACAACTGTCGAATTGCGCGATGGCCAAAGCTTTGCAATCGCGGGCTTGCTTCAGGATGATTTCACTGATGCATCCGGTCAGGTTCCATGGCTTGGCGATGTGCCGATCCTTGGCGCATTGTTCCGAAGTGCTGAGTACCAGCGTCAACAAACCGAATTGGTGATTATCATCACCCCGCATCTGGTTACGCCCACATCGGGCGATGTGTTGGCCCTGCCAACAGACCGGATCCGCATTCCAACCGAAGCAGAGCTGTTCCTGAATGGTCAGACAGAAGGTCCCGCAGCATTTAGCGGCATCTCCAGTCAGGCAAGTAATGGCTCAGCCGGATATGTGATGGAGTAGAAAGATGAAAAACCTTAATAAAATCGTGGTTATTTCGGCTGCATTTGCCCTTTCGGGATGTTTGGAAACAGCGGGAACCCTAACCAACCAAGACAGTTTTGCGGCGGCAACCCAGCAAAATACCCTGATCCAGACGGGTCAGGGGGGGGCAATTGCTTATCTTCAGCATCTTTCGGCACAATTCCGCGCCGAAGTGCCAACGATGATCAACTTCGACTTTAATTCAACGGTTCTGGATGGTGAGGCCCAACGTATTTTGCGCCTGCAAGCCGACTGGATCAAAGCCACCCCGACGGTCAAGTTCCGTGTTTACGGACATACGGACAAGGTTGGCGGCAACAACTTTAACCAGCGGCTTGGCCTGAGCCGTGCCCGCGCTGCGGTGAACTATCTGGTGGCACAAGGGGTTCCCCGGAACCGGCTTGAAGCATATACGTCTTTGGGAGAAACCCAGCCATTGGTGAACACCGAAGACCGCGAACGCCTGAACCGGCGCACCATTACCGATGTTGTCGGTTTTGCCCCCGGTGTGAATGCCGCCGATTTTGACGGCAAACGTGCTGCGGTTATTTATGGTGTTTATGTGGACACAGGCCGCGCACCCTAAGGTCAAGCTGCTCAGAAATCCCATTTACTAAACTTAAACAAAAAACGAATATGTATTCTTGCATATTCGTTTTTTGCGTGACGATGTACAATATTTATGCCAGACTGCAAATTTGCAAGTAAACGTTACTTTTCGTCCTTTGCAAATGCTGTATATTCTTATAAAATACCGTTTTAGGTTTTGGTTAAGCCGCTGTTGATTTTTTAAGGCAAAATTTCGCTAAACCATATGGAAAATTGTTAAATTGTTGTTATTGTTGTATTGATAGGTGGTAATTGTCAGTGCGGCAGCAAGTTAGAAACTCTGGGGAAATAACGTGGCACTACTAAAACTCAAAGATCGTGCGATGGAAGCCTATGCCGTAGCGCGTAATGCAGCCAATTTTTCGCTGCTTGATTCGGATTTGCACGGTGTGTTTGGCGAAAACTGGGAAAGCCTGAATTTTTCCGAGGCTGGCGAGCTTCTGGGGAGGGGCGGGTTAACCGGTGAGGAGGTGCTTATCGTTTGCGTCGAGACTGCGGATGAAATCAACCTTGATCCGGTCGATGCTTATGTTCGCGCTGCAAAACGTCTGGATATGAACGTGGTGCTGATTGCCCGCGACATAAGCCCGACAGCACTACACCATTTGTTGAAGCTGGGTGCTGATGATTTCGCCCCCTACCCCCTGCCCCCGAACGCGCTTTCCAATATTTTTGACGGGTTGCGCAGCAAGCAAATGCGCCGCACCGAAGCCCCTGCCAGAAAGAAGCACCGTAACGGGTTGATTCTACCGGTTTATGGTGCGGCTGGCGGGGTTGGCGGCTCAACCTTTGCGGTTAATCTGGCTTGGGAAATGGCGGTGCATACCCGCAAGAAAGACTTGAAGGTCGCGCTGATCGATCTGGATTTCCAGTTTGGCTCGGTTGCCACATTGCTTGACCTGCCACGGCGCGATGCGGTTTTTGAATTACTGACCGACCCTGACACGCTGGACGGGGAAACGCTTTCGCAATCCATGACCTCGTTCAAATCCAACCTGGCGGTGCTTTCATCGCCCCCGGAAATTATGCCGCTTGATATTGTTGATGCAAAATTCATGCAAAAACTGCTGGAACTTTTGCGTCAAAAATATGATTTTGTGGTGATTGACCTACCCAAAGCCCTGACCGACTGGACTGCCGATGTTTTGAATGTGGCGGAAACCTATTTTACCTTGCTGGAACTGGACATGCGATCTGCCCAGAATGTGATGCGGTATCTACGGGTATTACGCGCCGAAGATCTGCCTGGCGAAAAAATTCAATATATCCTTAATCGTGCG
This sequence comes from Paracoccaceae bacterium, assembly GCA_026982575.1. GTDB lineage: Bacteria > Pseudomonadota > Alphaproteobacteria > Rhodobacterales > Rhodobacteraceae > UBA3077. The sequence goes on from JALSGU010000073.1 coordinate 4,617, forward strand.
CCCGGGTTTACCGACCTTAGCGGCAAAACCCGCATTGGCCGTTTTTCCGACAGTCTGGGTATCGAGGTTAATATTTTGTTGCCCGAGGGCGGCAAAGCGGTGACTGCCTCGGGCGATCAAGGTGTGCCGTTGGCAGATTCTTCGCCAAAAAACGCCTTACGTAAAGAAATCAAGAAAATTGCGACCACATTGGTCGATATGGCGCTGGAAGCACGCGCGGCTGTCAATTAAGGCCGAAAAAGGGGCATAGCAGATGTTTGGACGATTCAAAGCCAAAGAGGAAATTCACGTTCCACCCGCAGAGGTGGCGCCGCTGTCATTGACCCCGGATGTGGTGCAAAAGGCCCGGCCAAATGTTGAACGCAAGGTTTCAGCAGAAGATCTTGAAAATAAGATCAAAGACAAAAAGCGTGCTGACAAGTTGATGAATTTGCGCATGGATTTGCACAAACGGCTGCTGGAAACCCTGAACCTGGCCGCGATTGAATCCGCTAGTGAGGCCGATTTACGCCGTGAAATCAGCGCCATCGCCCGCGAAGGCATCCATGAAATGGGTGTGGTGCTGAATGGCAGCGAACAAAAGCAGCTAATGGATGATTTGATGGACGAGGTCTCCGGCCTTGGCCCGATTGAACCTTTGCTGCGCGACCCGACTGTTAACGACATTCTGATCAACGGGCCGTTTCAGGTGTTTGTGGAACGCGCCGGTAAGCTGGAGATAACCTCTATCCGGTTCAAGGATGAACGCCATCTTTTGCGGATCATAGATAAAATCGTTTCCGCCGTGGGGCGTCGGGTTGACGAAAGCCACCCTTATGTGGATGCGCGACTTGCGGATGGCTCGCGGTTTAACGCCATGGTGCCGCCTTGTGCGGTTGATGGTGCGCTGGTTTCCATTCGTAAATTTTCAAAAGAAAAGCTGTCGATTGAAGAATTGATCAATTTTGGTGCCTTTAACGAGGCCATGGCCACCTATTTGCAAGCCGCCGTATCGACACGGTTGAATATTGTAGTTTCAGGCGGCACAGGTTCGGGTAAAACCACTACGCTTAATGCATTGTCAGGGTTTATCGGCGCTGACGAGCGGATTGTAACTATCGAGGATACGGCCGAGCTTCAGCTTCAACAAATCCATGTGGGCCGAATGGAAAGCCGCCCGCCAAATGTCGAAGGCAAAGGCGAGGTTTCACAGCGGGATTTGCTGCGTAACGCATTGCGGATGCGCCCTGACCGGATCATCGTTGGCGAAACCCGTGGCGACGAAGTGATTGATATGTTGCAGGCAATGAACACCGGCCATGACGGGTCCATGACCACCATTCACGCCAATACCGCGCGGGATTCGGTTTCCAGAATGGAAAACATGATTTCCATGTCGGGGGTTGATATGCCGCTTAAGGCGATGCGCGGGCAAATATCATCTGCGGTTAATCTGATTGTTCAGGTCAGCCGCCTAACGGATGGCTCTCGCCGTATGGTTTCGATTACAGAAATCACCGGCATGGAAGGTGAAGTTATCTCCATGCAGGAAATTTTCAAGTTTGAACAAATGGGCCTTGGTGAAGACGGCAAAATCAAAGGCCGGTTCGCGCCAAGCGGGCTGCGGTCTTTTTATACAGAACGATTCCGCCAGTGGGGTTATAATCTGCCCAGCAGCCTGTATGCCGATGCCACTGTTTATACCGACCCGGATGGAGACCGCTAAATGGGTATTGAGCCACTAATCTATGCAGCAATTTTTATTGCGGTTTTCTTTCTGATCGAAGGCATTTATCTGGCGGTTTTTGGTAAATCCGTGCGGCTTGAATCCCGGGTTAACCGGCGTTTGCAATTGCTGGAAAAAGGCGAAACCCGCGAAAGCGTAATGGAAACATTGCGCAAAGAACGTGAACAACACAAAGAAAGCCGCGGCATACCCATTTTGGGGATGATGGCCAAAAAAGCAGCAATTGCCAATATTGCATTTTCGCCAATGGCATTGATCGGCATGATGGCTTTTTTGATCGTTGCTGTTTTTATAGCCCTGACCATCAGTACCCAGTCCGGCATTGTCATGCGGATTATTGTTTCCTTGGGCATGGGCATTGGTTCGGTTTATATGTGGTTGAATTCCAAGGCAAAAAAACGGATGGATCTATTTCAGGAACAGTTGCCCGATGCGGTTGAACTGATGGTCCGGTCGTTGCGGGTCGGGCACCCCTTTGCCAGCGCGGTTAATATCGTGGCCCAGGAAATGCCTGATCCGGTCGGCACCGAATTCGGTATTCTGGTTGATGAAAACAACTTTGGCGCCGAAATTGTTGATTCGCTTAACAAAATGACAGAACGGGTGGATGTTCAGGATCTACGGTTCTTGTCGGTAGCAGTGGCCATCCAGAGCCAGTCTGGCGGTAATCTTGCTGAAATTCTGGAAGGGTTGGCAAAGGTTATTCGCGCCCGTTTTCGCCTGTTTCGCCGCGTTGCGGCCATTACCGCCGAGGCAAAATGGTCTGGTTGGTTCTTGTCATTTTTCCCGGTTGCCGCGATTATCGCGATCAATGTTTTGCAACCGAATTATTATGACAAAATCGAAACCTCGCCGGTTTTCATTCCGCTGGCGGTTACGGTTTTTGTGCTGTTAATCGTTAATGTTATTTTTATGCGTATGATGGTCGATATCAAAGTCTAGCCATCCAACAGAGGTCGTAAAATGTCCGCACTGCTTGAATTTATTACCGCTGCCCTTGGCCCAATGGGGCCTTTGGTGATTGCCGGTGTTTTTGGTTTGATCCTTATTCTGGTGTCCCTGCCATTGCTTTTGAAAAAGAGCGCCGATCCGTTTGAAAAACTGGGCGGCAAAGGCGGGGGGTTCACCCGCCCATCTGAAGGTGACGACGTCGCCACCCGAATCAATCTGCGCTATGACAGTGGCGGCATTAACCTGGCAAAATTCGAGGCATATCTAACCCCGAAGGACGAAAAAGAGTTTTCCGAAGCGGCGCTAAAGCTGACCCAGGCGGGATACCGCTCGCCGTCGGCTGTGGGCAATTTCAACTTTTTCAAGATGGTTCTCGGAGTTGGATTTATTTTTATCGGGGTGCTTTTTTTGTTTCTTGGCGGAGGGCAGCCGACCACAACCTCAATCGCACTTTATGTGTTGCTGCCCGGTGCGGTGGGGTATTATCTGCCCAGCTATTGGATCGAACGGCGCCGCCAAACCCGTCAGGAAGAAATCGAAAACGGCTTTCCCGACGCGTTGGATTTGATGCTGGTTTGTGTCGAAGCCGGCCAATCGCTGGACCAATCCATTTTGCGGGTTTCAAGCGAAATCAAACGATCAAACATCCCGCTTTCCGAAGAATTCGAAATTGTCGCCAATGAAATGCGCGCCGGTAAAGACCGGGTGACAGTGTTAAAAGATATGTCAGTGCGCTGCGGCGTGAATGACATCAGTTCTTTTGTGACGGTACTGGTGCAATCTGCCAAATTCGGTACCTCGATCAGCGACGCATTGCGGGTTTATGCCGAAGAGATGCGCGACAAACGGGTGATGCGCGCCGAAGAAAAAGCCAATAAGCTGCCAACCAAAATGACCTTGGGAACCATGATGTTTACGGTTCCGCCTTTGTTGATTGTGATGGTCGGCCCGTCAGTTTACGATATTATCATTGCATTCGGTGTTGGCGAATAGGTGAGAAATATGCTCCGCATTGCGGTTTTATTTTTGGCACTGGCAGGTTGCGAAACCCAGACCGGCCGGCTGGATGCTGACCGTACCGGCCCCCCCCCCCCCCCTGGTACCGCGCAAATTCAAGAGGCCGTTGACGGGTTGATTGTTGGGCACCGGCTTATGGCGGGTAATGAGTTTGAGCTGGCCCTTGCGGCCTATACCCGCGCGATTGAAACCCAAGGGCTGACATCGGATGTGCTAAGCGCCATTGGGTCGGCAAATTTACGGTTGGGACGGTTGGGCCAGGCTGAAAAGTTCCTGCAAACCGCTGTGGATCGCGACCCCGATTTTGTGCCGGCATGGAATAATCTGGGGGTTGTGCAGATGAACCGGGGTAATCCGATTGGCGCACGCGCCAGTTTTGAACGCGCCTTTGCACTGGATAATGGCAATTCCGATCAAATTCGCAGCAATCTAATCCTCGCAATTGAATTAAGTAGCCAAAATTCGGCGGAAATCCCCGAACAGACTGATTTCTTACTAGTCCGCCGGGGAAATGGGCGTTACTTGTTACTTGGGCAAAACTAAAAAACAGGGTGTATTATGCGCAAGATATCTACTAAATCAGGGCTAGCCATAGTGGCGCTGTTAACGACACTTGCTGCATGTGGTGAAATAACCGATGAAGACCGGCAATTGAACGGCACAATGAATGTTATTGATGCCAGCGATATGAATGACATCATGCTTAATTTTGCTGATCCCAATGAAGCAGTGATTTATTTTGAAACCGCGTTGAACAATGAGCCCGGACGCCTGGATTTCAAACGTGGTTTGGCAAAATCCTTGATGAATGCACGCCGCCATTCCGAGGCCGTTCTAGTATATGAGCAAATCGAGAAATCAGGCCAAGCCAATAACGAAGACCGGCTGGATATGGCTGATGCCTATATTCGCGGTGGCGGATGGGACGAAGCCCAGGCGCAGCTAAACGCCATCCCGCCAACCTATGAGACCTATGACCGTTACCGGCTAGAGGCCATCGTTGCCGACCATAACAAGCAGTGGGAGAAGGCGGATAGTTTTTACGATATTGCCCGCGGCCTTACCACCAGCCCTGCGAATGTTTTGAACAATTGGGGGTTTTCCAAACGTATCCGTGGTGATAATCAGGCCGCGGCTGAACTGTTTCGCGAAGCTTTGCGCAATAACCCCAATCTGACCACTGCCAAAACCAATCTGGTAATTGTACGCGCGCTTGATGGCAATTACCGGTTGCCGGTTATTCCGATGAATGAGCCTGAACGTGCGGTGTTGTTGTTTGAAATTGCACGTATTGCCATACAGCGCCGTGATTGTGATGTTGCAGCCGGTTTGATGCAAGAAGCCATCGACACCCATCCCCAGCATTTTGAAGCTGCGGTGGCAGCGCTCGAAGACCTTAACAGTTCATCATGCCGCCAAACATGATTGCAGCAATTGTCTTTCTTGTTATCACAGCCCCGTTTTGCCTTTGGGCTGCATGGAGCGATCTGAAGTTTTTGAAAATCCCCAATATCCTGTCGATCATGTTGGCGATATCTTTTGTGATTGTCGGTATTTTTGTGCTGCCATTTGAAGATTATCTCTGGCGGTTATTTGTCGGTGTCGCGGCTTTTGTCATTGGCTTTGTAATTTACCTCAGCGGCATAATTGGCGGCGGCGACATCAAATTTATTGCGGCGATGCTGCCTTTTGTTGCCCCGGATGACCTGCTTGCATTTGCATTTCTGATTTCGATTATGTCGCTTGCAGGGGTGGCCAGTCACAGGTTGGTGGGCAAGCTGAAGCTAGCCCCTGAGGGGTGGAAATCATGGAACACAGGGCGAAAATTCCCGTTCGGATTCTCGCTGGCAGGGGCGCTTTTTTATTACGGGGTTTTTAACGTTTTTATGGCGTTCTGACAATTTTGTATAAATCAAGCAGCGAAGACCCAAAAACCGGCTCCAATACCCATCCCGTTTCCAACATTTTTTCAACCATGCTTTGACGGGCATTCGGCTGCAAAGCACAGCGCGGCACCAGAAAATATTCCGCAGAATCAAAGCCGGATGTATCGTTATAATACCAGACAGGGCCACCACTCACCCGCGCGGTATCCCCCATCAGCCAGACAACATTCAAAAGGTCGGCAACCAGCACCTGTTTGCCGGACAGGTCAGCCTGATTGTCCAGCTCTTTGGCCATGGCACTCGCATAAACAATATAGCCTCCCTGGGTGCGGCAATCGTTTAGGGCGATGCCGTTAATGGCAATTACCGGTGCATCCTCCTCCGGCTCGGTCAAATCGATAAAACCAGCGCTTTGGCGAATGGACAGCACCCGCTCTTCCGGCATCCAGAGATCCGCAAGATTTTCCGCCAGCGGAATTTTTGCTGCTTTGTCAAAGCTGGCAAAGGCCGATCTCGGGGTTGAGCTAAGCAAAGACAAAAAGGAAGGCACCGCAGCTGTGGCCGCAATCGTAACCAGCACAATGCCGAATTGTCGGGCAGGCATACCAAAAAACGGCTTTTGTTTCTCGTCCGGCAGGTTGGCAGCAATATACAGGACAACAAAAAACAGCCATTTAGGATCATTGGCCCAGTTCTGAAAGGTAATATATACAAAAACCGGCGTCAAAACAAGCATCACCAGCCCTTGCTGCATCCGCCCGGATTTTCTAAAAAATATGGCCGAACACAGTAAAACAAAGGTTGCCGCCAGCATTGAGGGATCGGATAATACACCGGAAATATCCATGCCCGGAAAGGCTCGGTCAGTATTGCCAGAGACCACCGTTAGCAGATCTTGCGCATAGGCAATCATGAAATCCACCCCCAGTATCAGGGTCGCCACGCCCCCCGCTGCGGCACCGATCGCAATGCTGCGGAGCGCCAGCCGGTATTGTTTTTGCACGAGAAGAATCAGAATTACAGCCGGGACAAGCGGCACAAAAAAAGACATCTTGGTAAGCGCCAGCATCGCCATACCCAAGCCGATTATCAACGGATCAACCCAGTTAGCCGGTCTTGAAATACGCAGAGGAAACAACAATACTGCCAGAATAATAAAGGTAACTGCCCAGCTCCAACGATTATAATACATCGAAAACCCGATAGAGATAGACCCGTCACCATGCACCATCGCAGTGGTCAGCACTATAATCATAGCCCCGAACAACCATGCCATGCGCGGCGAGAACCGTGTTATTCCCACCCACCATGTCGCAGGCAACAAGACCAGACAAACCAGAAAATTCGCCAAAACTGCCGCCTGCCCCGCCGCGCTGCCCAGTTTTAGAAACAGCGCAAGCGGTGCAAACCCCAGAATGCCGATCGGGGTCATGAAATCCAGATGCGGAAGTTCGCCATCTGCCATGCGCAACCCTGCATCTATCATATGCAACACATCGCCCTCATGGCCTAAAATCAGAATGCGTGATGGCCAAAGAGTGAACGCGGCCTCTATTGCGGTCAAAACCAGCAAAAAGAGTGCAAAACGGATGGAATGCCTGTTTATAATTTTTCTGCTCCCGCTGGAATTTCCTGATCAAACCCTTATAAGACAATTGAACAGAATAAAAAGCCCGCGAATGTTGTGCATTACTTGCCACCAAAGGCAGGGGCGGCGTAAACTATAACTTGTTTGCATCTTAGCAAAGGAATGGCCAAAATGAATAAGCATATCGTCGACAGCCGCGCGCCCAAAGCGCCGACACGTATGGTTGATCTTGGCATCAACACCACGCTTTTGCGTGAAATTTTGCTAAAAACCATGTTACGTCGCAATCTCGACAGTGTGGTAACCATCGCCGGATCCTTAAAGGTTTCGGTTCCCATTGCCCAGGAATTGCTGGAGGTTGCCCGCGATTACAAACAGGTCGAAACCCTTGGTGCTTCACGCCACGAAGACCTGAAAAACCTGCGCTATGCCTTAACCCAGATGGGGCGACAAACCGCGCTGGATGCTTTGTCGCAATCCGAATATTTTGGCGCAGTGCCTATTCCGCTGGAAGAATATAAAAGGCAAACCAAACTGCAGTCGGTGCGTGACGCAACAGTTTCACGGGCAGCCTTGCAATCGGCGATGTCACATCTGATTATCAATGACCAGATGTTTGCCCAGCTTGGCCCGGCGGTAAACTCTCCGCGGTCTGTATTGATGTATGGCCCGCCGGGAAATGGTAAATCTTCAATCGCGGACGGTATTCGCAATGCCTATACCGACCATATCTATGTGCCGGAATTTGTCGAATATGCGGGCAATGTCATTTCACTGTTTGACCCTCTGGTCCATGAGCGCGTCGAAGAAGAAGCGCAAGACCCGACAAAACTACGCCTTTCCAATAACAATCATGACCCGCGCTATATCAAATGCCACCGCCCGACGGTGATTACCGGTGGTGAATTGACGCTGGATATGCTGGACCTGAATTTTAACCCTGTATCCAAAACCTATCAGGCACCTTTGCAAATGAAATCATCTGGTGGTGTGTTTATTGTTGACGATCTTGGCCGCCAAAAAGAACCGCCGCAAACCCTGATCAATCGCTGGATTGTGCCCATGGAAGAAGGGTTTGATATTCTAACCCTGCAATCCGGGCAAAAATTTATTGTGCCTTTTGATACCAAAGTAATGTTTTCCACCAACTTTGCCCCTGCCAATATTTTTGATACTGCTGCAATGCGGCGCATTTATTACAAAATCTATATCGGCAATCCCGAACAGCAGGATTTTATCAAGATATTCCTGAAAACCGCAGAACGCTATCCGATGGAGCTGGACGAGAGTGTTCTAACCCATCTGTTGCAAAACAAATATCCAACGGTCGATAACCAGTTTGCCGCATTCCAGCCCGGTTTTTTACTGGAACACATGATGGCCGCCTGCCGGTTTGAAAATATAGAACCGCATATGTCGATCAAACTGGTTGATGATGCTTGGGAACATCTGTTTGTGCCAAATGCCTAATCAAATCGGTCTGGCGGGTTGTGGTCGCATGGGCCTGCCGATGCTGCACGCACTGCGGGGTGCGGGGTTTGAGGCCACAGGGTTTGATGTGCGGCCAGCGGCGGATTTTGGCAATGATCAGCCGATTATGGCGTTTGATGCATCGGCATTTGCCACGCCGCTGAACATTCTGTTTTCCGTGGTACGCGATATTGCCCAGACCGACGCCCTGTTGTTTGAGGATCAGGCGATCGTGAAAAACGCCCCCGATTTAACCCATATCGTGATTTGCTCAACGGTTTCACCAAATTATATTCTGGCACTGCAAAATAAACTGCCCAAACACATAACTCTGATTGACGCGCCCATGTCGGGCGCTGCCATTGCCGCACAGGAAAAACGTTTGTCGTTCATGATTGGCGGTGATGATCCTGAAATCATGCCGGTCTTGCCAATGATCAAGGCCATGGCTGCACATATTCACCGCATGGGACCATTGGGGGCGGGTATGGCCGCCAAAGTATTGAATAATCTGGTTGCCGCCAGTTCCACCGCAGCCACCCGTCTGGCGCTGGATTGGGCGGCTGAATTCGGGCTTGAACAGCAAAAAATGCTGGACCTGATGCATGTTTCATCAGGGCAAACATGGTTTGGATCAGGGTTTGAAAAAATTGAATTCAGCCGCGACGGATTTGCCACCGACAACACCATTGGCATCCTGAAAAAAGATGTTGAAAGCGCGCTGGACGCCGCGCCAAACGGGGCAAATACCGCCCTGCCCCGCGCGCTGATCAACGCCATTACAGCCTTGCGAAAAATAGACTAAGCAGTCAGGCCTTCGGGTTCGGTTAACCCGTTGGCGCGGCAGCAGGCAGTTACCGTATTGGCCAGCAGGCAAGCAATGGTCATTGGCCCAACGCCACCCGGCACAGGGGTTATGGCCCCCGCAACTTCGCTGGCCGAGGCAAAATCAACATCGCCAACAAGCCGCATTTTGCCCTCGCCCCGTTCGGGTGCCGGAATGCGGTTGATGCCCACGTCAATCACCGTGGCACCCGGTTTTACCCAATCGCCGGTAATCATTTGCGGGCGACCAACCGCTGCCACCAGAATATCGGCAGTTTGGCACAGGGCCTCGATATTTTTGGTGCGCGAATGGGCAATGGTCACGGTGCAGCTGTCTTTTAACAACAATGCCGCCATCGGTTTGCCAACAATGTTTGAACGCCCGACAACCACCGCATTCATGCCCGATAACGACCCGTGGCGTTCGCGCAGCATCATCAAACAGCCAAGCGGCGTGCAAGGCACCATGGATTTCTGCCCGGTCGCCAGCAAGCCAACATTGGAAATATGAAACCCGTCCACGTCTTTGGCAGGCGAAATCGCATTTAGCACTTTGTCGCTGTCGATATGGTCGGGCACCGGCAGCTGGCACAAAATGCCATGCACGGCGGGGTCGTTGTTTAACTGGTCAATCAGGTCCAGAACCTCTGCTTCCGGCGTATCTGCGGGCAGTTTGTGCTCATAGGAATTCATGCCGCATTCAAGGGTTTGCTTGCCTTTGTTGCGCACATAAACCTCGGATGCGGGGTCTTCGCCAACCAGCACAACCGCCAGCCCGGGGGTGATGTTATGATCGGATTTCAACCGCACCACATGCGCAGCCACCTTTTCGCGCACTGTGGCTGCAAAGGCTTTGCCGTCGATAATATCTGCGCTCATGGTTGTTTCCTTAATTTGAAGAAAGTTCGGTAATTGTCAGATCATCATTATAAATCACACCGCTGCTGATGGATGGCGGGGCATAAAGACCAAAATGTGCCTGCGTAAACAGGCCATTGCCGGTGCGCACCGGTGCCTCGGAAACCAGCACATCATCTTGCCACAGCCGCGCATAACCGGATTCCTGGTCAAAATGCAGCTCTATGGAAAGTTTCACCCATTGCCGCATCGGAAATTTAATATCTGTTGTCTGAAAGCTGTATTCCGATTTGCCGTTGCTGGGCACATGCATCAAATGCACAATGCCCTCGTCACTTAAATTAACCAATACCGGATCCCAAGTATCGCGGGTGGTATGGTCAAGCGTGGCAAAACTGAACCATTCCCCCTGCGCAACCTCCATATCCAGCCAGACCCAGAATTCGATCTTTACCGGCGTTTGAAACGCGCCGTCCGGCAGTTTGTAAAGCTGCACGGTCGGATAGCCGCGATGGTTGTTATTGGTCAACCATGTGCTGCGGCGGTTGGTGCCGTATATCCAGCCCTTGTGGGAATATTGCCCCGAGCGCACAACCTCGGTTGATTGCTCATGGGACGAGGTGCCTTTGTAATCTTGCGGGGTGATGTAAAACCCGTTGAAATCATCAACAGATTCAAAACCGGTGGAAAAGCTGCGCGGCTGGGCAAGGCTGGCCGATGCAAACAAAACACCGGCCAGAACCAGAAACAGTTTTTGAAACAGATTTGGCATTGCTTAGAACAACCCTTCGATTTCACCGGCGTCATTTAGCATAATCGCCTCTGCGGCCGGTTTGCGCGGCAGGCCCGGCATGGTCATGATTTCACCGCAAACCACCACAATAAATCCGGCACCGGCGGAAAGGCGCACCTCGCGCACCGGCACCGAATGGCCGGTGGGGGCGCCGCGAAGGTCAGGATCGGTTGAAAAACTGTATTGGGTTTTGGCCATGCAAACCGGCAAATGGCCAAAACCGGCCTCTTCCCATGCGCGCAACTGGTTGCGGATTTTTTTATCGGCCAAGACTTCGTCAGCCCGGTAAATCCGTTTGGCAATGGTTTCGATTTTTTCAAACAAGCCCATTTCATCAGGATAAAGCGGCGCAAATTGTGCCACATCCGCATCGGCGATTTCGGCAACGCGTTTTGCCAATTCTTCGGTGCCTTTTGATCCGTCAGCCCAGTGGGTGCATAAAATTGCCTCCGAACCGTGGGTCTCGGCATATTCCATAACCGCAGCCACTTCAGCATCGGTATCGGTGACAAAATGGTTGATCGCCACCACCACCGGCACCCCGAATGATTTCAGGTTTTCAATATGACGGCCCAGATTGGCACAACCATCTGTCACGGCTTGCACGTTTTCAGCACCCAAATCGGCTTTGGCCACGCCGCCATTCATTTTTGAGGCCCGAATGGTCGCCACCAAAACCACCACGCTGGGCGCGATGCCTGCTTTGCGACATTTGATATTCATGAACTTCTCAGCGCCCAAATCCGCCCCGAAACCGGCTTCGGTCACCACATAATCACCCAGTTTCAGCGCGGTTTTGGTGGCCACAACCGAGTTGCACCCATGGGCAATATTGGCAAACGGGCCGCCATGCACAAAGGCCGGATTGTTTTCAAGGGTTTGCACCAAATTCGGCTGCATGGCCTGCTGCAACAGCACCGTCATGGCGCCGTCAGCCTTTATATCGCGACAATAAATCGGTTTACGATCGCGAGTATAGGCCACAATAATATCGCCAAGGCGTTGCTGCAAATCTGCCAGATCGTTGGAAAGACATAAAATCGCCATTACCTCGGACGCCACGGTAATATCAAATCCGGTTTGGCGGGCAAATCCGTTGGCAATGCCGCCAAGGCTGATCACGGTATCCCGCAGGGCGCGATCGTTCATGTCCATCACCCGTTTCCACACGATGCGGCGTTCATCAATTTCCAGCGAATTTCCCCAATAGATATGGTTGTCGATCATCGCACTCAGCAGGTTATGGGCGGATGTAATGGCGTGGAAATCACCGGTAAAATGCAGATTCATTTCTTCCATTGGCACAATTTGCGCATACCCACCGCCAGCAGCCCCGCCTTTCATGCCAAAACACGGGCCAAGCGATGCCTCGCGAATACAGACCACGGTTTTTTTACCAATCGCGTTCAGCCCGTCACCCAAACCAACCGTAGTAGTGGTTTTACCTTCGCCAGCCGGTGTCGGGCTGATGGCGGTTACCAGAATAAGTTTGCCATCGGGCCTATCGGCCTGTGCCTTGATAAAAGCAGCCGAAAGCTTGGCTTTGTCATGGCCAAACGGCAGCAGATCATCTGACGGAATGCCAAGTTTGGCCCCGATTTCCTGAATGGGTTTTTTATTGGCTTCGCGTGCAATTTGAATATCGGTTTTATGGGCCATGGAGAGCATCCTTTAAGGGTAGAGACAGTTCTCACTACTGTGATTCATGTCAGAAATCCGGCGTCAATTCGACTTGCTAAAGCCCGACTGCGACGCAATGACCCGTGCAGACTAGCCATCCTTGCGGGGAATGCAACATTTGTATTCAATTGTATGCTGAAACCATGGCAAAGCCCCAATAAAAAAGCCGCGAAGACAGTTTCGCGGCTTTCTGGAATTTATGGTTGGGAAATCAGCCCTGCGGTTGGGGTTCCATACCGCCATCACCTTTGGGTTTTTTCACCGCTTTGGGGATAGAAGTTACCGAACTGGTGCCGCCCCCGGTTTCGGTATCATCCCCATCATCGGTTTTTTGCGGAGATTCGCCGCGCATCACCCGTTTGATTTCATCGCCAGTCAGGGTTTCGTATTCCAGCAAGCCTTGTGCCAGATTTTCGAATTCTTTTTCATTGTCGGAAATCAGTTTCAGGGCCAAATCATAGGCGTGATCAATAAACATTTTGACCTCGCTTTCGATCAGTTCCTTGGTTTTGGTCGAGATCGAAAACCCGCCAGTAGTGCCATTATAGCCGTTATGGGCCTCGGAATAATCGATATTGCCAACCGCGTCCGACATGCCATAGCGCATGACCATGGCCCGCGCCATAGAGCTGGCCTGTTGAATATCGCCCACCGGCCCGCTGGAAACGCTGTCAGAACCATATTTGAAAATCTCGGCGGCTTTGCCTGCCATGGCCATGGCCAGTTTTTCATGGGCCTCGTCTTTGAACAGTTGCAATTTGTCAAGTTCGGGCAAAGACATCACCATGCCCAACGCACCGCCGCGCGGAATGATGGTCGCCTTGTAAACCGGATCGGTTTTTTCCAGCAATATGCCCACCAAAGCATGGCCCGCCTCGTGATAAGCAGTTTTTTCTTTTTGATCATCGGTCAACACCATAGAGCGGCGTTCAGACCCCATCATCACTTTGTCTTTGGCAAACTCGATGTCTTCCATGGTGACAAACCGCTTGCCGGTGCGCGCTGCTGTCAATGCGGCCTCGTTGATCAGGTTGGCCAGATCAGCCCCCGACATGCCCGGCGTGCCCCGCGCAATGATGCGCAGATCTACGTCTGGCCCCAACGGAGTTTTGCGGGAATGGATATCCAGAATTTTCTTGCGGCCATTAATATCGGGCAACGGCACATGGATCTGGCGGTCAAACCTGCCGGGGCGCAGCAAGGCCGGATCAAGCACATCGGCACGGTTGGTGGCGGCCAGCAAAATGACGCCCTCGTTGGTTTCGAACCCGTCCATTTCAACCAAAAGCTGGTTCAAGGTTTGTTCGCGTTCGTCATTACCGCCGCCGTGGCCTGCACCACGATGGCGACCTACCGCGTCGATTTCGTCAATAAACACAATACAAGGCGCGTTTTTCTTGGCCTGTTCAAACATATCGCGCACACGGCTGGCGCCAACACCGACAAACATTTCCACAAAGTCCGAACCGGATATGGCAAAAAACGGCACGCCAGCTTCGCCGGCAATGGCCTTGGCCAACAGAGTTTTACCAGTGCCCGGAGGGCCGATCAGCAACGCACCTTTGGGGATTTTACCACCAAGACGGCTGAATTTTTGCGGGTCTTTCAGAAATTCGACAATTTCTTCCAGTTCTTCTTTGGCTTCGTCAATACCGGCCACATCGCCAAAGTTAACTTTTCCGGCGCTTTCGGTCAGCATTTTGGCGCGTGATTTGCCAAACCCCATCGCCCCGCCTTTGCCGCCGCCCTGCATGCGATTCATAAAGAAAATCCAGACGCCAATCAGCAACAGAATTGGCAAGAAAGAAATCAGGATCGCACCAAAGGTGGATTGTTCTTGCGGTGTGGCAGCAAAAGTTACGCCTTTTTCGCGCAAGAACGGAATAAGCGAGGAATTGGCATCACGGGGTTCAATGGTTTTGAAAACCGTGCCGCCGCCGGTGCGAAAGGTGATATTCTCGCCGTCCATTTCGACTTCGGTGATAACACCGGCCTCGACCTGATCAAGAAATTCCGAATAACTGACAACGCCCGCAGGTGCATTTTGGCCACCTGCGTTAAACACATTGTAAAGCGCAAACAGCAACACAAGCGCCACCGCCCATACAGCCAAACTTTTTGAATTTCCCACGGCGAATCTCCTTTGGTCGCTAAGCACCACAGCCTATCTATAACATAGGTGCTGCAATTCTGCTTTCAATGCGTTATCAGGCGGTCATAAAAGCCTTTTTTACCCCCTGCAAGGTTAACCCGCACTTTATCGCCAAAATTGGCAAAAGGTGCGGCAATCAGCACGCCGTTTTGCCAAAATGACGGGCTGGCAAGCAGGGATGTGCGGCTATGGCCGGTTTCACGCCAGTTTTGGCAGAATCGGATACCATCCTTGCCCAGCGCCTTTATTTTGACGTTTTCCAGATCAAAGCAGCCGATTTCCCAGCGCCCGTCCCAGATGGTTTCAAGCGCAGCCATGGCCGGAGTTGCAGAAACCTCGCGATTCACAATGATGTGATCGCGGGTAACGCCGATACTGCACCCGTGCAGGGTTCTGGGTTTTTGCGGCTGATCCAGACAAGCATCCAAAAGCCCGACAAGCGCGTTGAAACGGGGGCGATACCGAACACTGGCCACCCAGCGCAGCGCTGCTGCCAGCAAACGCAATTGAATTTCCCGCGGGGCCAGCCGGAAATATTGCAGGGAAATACAAAGCTCTCCGGCATCGGAAAGGGTTATGGCCTGTCGGGCCAGTTCCTGCACCGTAACTTCAAGTGCATGGCGCGCACGACGTAAATGGTCAGAGGTTTCTGCCAGTCGTGAAACGTTTAAGCCCAACGGCGCCAGTATTTCCAGCGCTTTGCGGGCTTTGATGCGGTCATATTTCAAATCGTCATTGCCGGGGTCTTCGACCCAGTCAATATTTTTCAGCCGCAAATATTCACGCAGCTCGTCCCGCGCCAGACCCAGCATCGGGCGGTGCCAACACAGCCCCGCCACACAACGCATCGGTGCCATACCCGAAAGCCCGTCAACCCCGGACCCCCGCGCCAGCCGCATCAAAAACGTTTCGGCCTGATCATCTTGCGTGTGGCCCAACACAATATCGGCCAGACCC
The DNA here is from genome assembly GCA_026982575.1 of Paracoccaceae bacterium. Lineage (GTDB taxonomy): Bacteria > Pseudomonadota > Alphaproteobacteria > Rhodobacterales > Rhodobacteraceae > UBA3077. The sequence continues at coordinate 20,520 of JALSGU010000073.1, forward strand.
TGCCGGCGCGCCCAGCCTGCCAGCAAGCTGCGCCGCGCTTTACGGGCCTGGTTTTGCAGATTGCCGCGGATATCGGGGCTTTGCCAGACCAGTGTTTGGTGGGGAATGTCGTATCTGGCACAAAGCGCGGCCACACCAGCGGCCTCTTGGGCTGATTCCGGTCGCAATTGATGGTCAACCGTGGCGGCGTGAATGTCTTTTCCCGCATTATATAGCAACATCAACAAGGCCACAGAATCGCCGCCGCCCGACACCGCCACGCCCAAAGGCGCATCGGGCAAGGGGCCAAGCTCCGGAGAGATCACGAGCAGCCTTGAATCGCTTTTTGCTCCAATACATCGCGCGCCAGATCCGGGCCAAGATCAGGATACCGGATCTGGATTTCCGACAAGGTTAAACAGGCTTGTTCGGTCTGGCCCAATGCATTCAGGCTAACCGATAATCCGTATAAAGACCGGGCTGCAAACGGGCTGTCAGGCGCGCTGGAAAAACTTTTCAGATAGTTGCGCGCGGCGTTTTGATGATCCCCCTGAAGGCTAAGCGCCTCGCCTTGCAAAAACCGTGCTTCGGTGGAAAGCGGGCCATCGGGATAGGCAGTGACAAACGCCGATAACAGCGTCGCGGCGGTGGCACCGTCGCCATCTTCCAATGCGCGTTTGGCAGCGTTGAAATCCGCACGTTCGCCCGATGCCAGATCAGCCCCGCCATCGTCAACCTGCCCGCCAAGCGGCACGGTATTCAGCAACAGGGTTGTGTCGCCGCCCTCTATTTCGGTAATGCGGAAATCAAGATCGCCAATGCGCCGCGTGCCATCGTCAACAATGGCCTGAATGCGGATTTCCAGGGCCTCTACCCGCCCCAAAGCCGTGCGGAGGTTTTCATTGAATTCATCTATCCGCACCATGGCACCGGCGGCTTCTTGTGCGGTTAGCCCGCTGCTGCCGGTTGCGCTTAGTTCACCTCTCAAGGTCTCGATCTGTTGGGCAAGCTCCA
>JALSGU010000074.1 GCA_026982575.1 Paracoccaceae bacterium
TCGGCCTGCTTCAAAATACCCATGATCTGTGTGTCGCTGTATCGTGCCTTCTTCATCAAAATCTCCTCAGATTATTATGCCGAGAAAATTCTACTTGTGAACACCACTAATTTTAGGGGGGATTACCACGGCTTCAATCATCCTCATCCCCATCAATCAACAATTGCATCACACGGCTGGCCAGTCGCAGCACATGGGTCGGGTCCTCCGCCGCCACCGGCATGGTTTTGTCATAGCCCGCGCGAATAACGGCGGCGATATTGGGCCGCACCATCGCCATATTGTTTTTCTCGATAATCCCGATCGGCGATTTCAGCAAAAACGCATCCTCGGACCACAGCAAGATTGATCGCGCCATCTGGTCGGTCGCCAAGGCTTGTACCGAAAGCTGCATCATATCCGCGTCCGCCTTGATCAGCAGAATACACATTTTTATGCCGCCCTGTTCATCAAACGCAAAATGGCGATATTGATTTGCGCCTGCGCGTTTCAGCTGTTTCACCAGTTTATCAAGGCCGGGCATCATGCGGTCAAGGTTTGGCACCTCGGCGATCTCGTCCCAATCATTGCAGAAAAACACCAGAAAATTGGCGCCCAGTTCGGGGTCGGTTTCAGCGATTTTCATATTGGCAATGCTGGCAACGCTGGAAAAAGCCGCGTGAATGGCCTTAAGCGATTCATCATCGGTGCCAAACACCACCGGCGCAATCGGGCGGCCCCAGCGGGCAAACCGATAGGTATCATCATGGGTAAAAAGTGAGGCGATTTGGTCCTCGTTAAACCCTGCATCAAGGCCGGTTTCAGTCATATCACTCTCCAAACAGATCGTCATTTTTGGGGGCGGTCAGCCCCAGATGGGTCCATGCCTTATGCGCCAATTGCCGACCACGCGGGGTGCGCATGATCAGGCCTTGTTGCAAAAGAAACGGTTCGATGACTTCTTCAATAGCATCGCGCGCCTCGGAAAGGGCTGCGGCAATTGTTTCCACCCCGACGGGGCCGCCATTATAGTTTTCGGCCAGCAATTTCAGGTAACGGCGGTCGGCACCATCCAGCCCGAGGTTATCAACCCCCAGCCGTGTCAGCGCCATATCGGCGATTTCTTTGGTGACTTTGCCGTTGCCCTTTACAATCGCAAAATCCACCACACGGCGCAGCAATCGCCCCGCCACCCGAGGCGTGCCCCGCGCGCGCCGCGCAATTTCCATGGCCCCATTTGGTGTGGCATCGGCGTTCATCAGGCGCGAGGCCCGTTCAACAATTTTTACCAATTCAGGCACATTATAAAATTCCAGCCTTGTGGGAATGCCGAACCTGTCACGCAATGGCGTGGTTAGCAGGCCCAGCCGCGTGGTGGCCCCGACCAGCGTAAAGGGCTGCAAATCAATGCGAACCGTGCGCGCGGCTGGCCCTTCGCCGATCACCAGATCCAGCTCAAAATCCTCCAGCGCGGGGTATAGAATTTCCTCTACGGCCGGATTCATGCGGTGGATTTCATCAATGAACAACACATCGCGTTCATCAAGGTTGGTTAATATCGCCGCCAGATCACCGGCTTTGGCCAACACCGGCCCAGAGGTCATACGAAAATTAACCCCGAGTTCACGGCTGATAATCTGCGCCAAGGTGGTTTTGCCCAGCCCGGGGGGGCCGTAAAACAACGTATGGTCCATGGCTTGGCCGCGCCGCTTGGCGCTTTCGATAAATACCGCCAGATTGGCGCGGGCCTCGCGCTGGCCGATGAATTCATCCAGCACTTGCGGGCGCAAGGCGCGGTCGGCATCTGCGGGTTGTTCTTCGGGGCGCAGGGTTTGGTCAGGTTCAGTCATGATAAATCCTGCCATGTATTGTAAGGCCAATCAAAGTTTTTCCCCGGGAATAACAAACCTCTCAGAAACACGGTCCAATGTATCAGCACAAACTCCTTCCAATTCATCAATATTGCTCCCTTCCTCACCACGCCCCAAGTTAAAATACCGATACAGTTGGCGCGCTTCAATTTGATTGCACTTCAAAACTTCCTGAATTGCTGAAATATCTAGTACAAGTGGATTCCAGATTGTTTGATCTGAGTCTGCACTTTTTGACAATTTCAAATGCTCCAACGTCGTTTGCGAAAGCCTTAAGCCGGTATTTGATGTCAGTGGTGTTAAATGCTGATCCAATACTTTTCCAATCTTTTCAAGCGCTCCAGTTGTTTTCTTCATATTTTCAACGATTTTTTCTTGTAAAAAGCCAATTTCAGTCGATACGAATGAAAACCCTTCGTAGTTTAACAAGTTGAAAACGATTTCTTCCTCGTAAGTTTTTCCAAACCTGTCGCTAAACTTAACTGAAATATAATTGTCTTGTTTTAATTTTTCATTCTTGAACAGCTCGAAAATAGACCCAAGATAATAAGAAAACCTATCGCCTGAATTTAGTATCGGGATGCCATTTCTAAGCGCTGGCGCCTCCCACTTGAATATTTCCCGGAGCCTATCAGAAGTATGAAAAGTAATATCAGTCAACCTTTCTCTTGAAATGTTTTTGACTACTAGGTCTGTAAGAACTTGCTTGCTAATTTCAATCCTTAGAGAAATTTTAGGTTCAGAAACACGCCACCTGTTTCTGACATCTTCGATTTCATAATGCTCCATTGGCAATTTTTGGTACTGCCGTCGCGCATAATATTTTAAGTCGGATGCCTGATGTGGGCCAATGTCACTTAATGGAACGCCAATAACAAAACAAACACCTCCAACCTTGTCCACAATTTCGATAATTTCAAGATTTGGAATGGGTGGAGATATCCGTGTTTCTAATAATTGTTGAAGCCGTTCTGAAGTGATTTTTTTATCTACCGTCCCTGCCACACCTGAGGCTTTTGAGCGATCCTCATTTGTTTCTTCTATACCAATTATCAGCGTTCCTCCGCCCCCATTTGCAAAGGCAGTGATTTCTTTTGAAAGGTCACCGGCTGCTTTTCCTAACCCTTTTTTAAACATTCGAGAAGATTTGAATTCTAAAAAGGAACTTTCTTCGGTTTGTTCTTCAACAATTTGCTCTAAATCAAGCAAGTTCTTGGGCTGCAACATCGGCATCAAAACAACTCCTTGATTTGCACAAAGCCCAGTGCATTAAAATATTTGCCATTTACCAAAATATTATCGACACATATCATGTGACCACTGCCCCCCTCACCCCTTCGGCGCCAACAATCGCAATGCAGCGCGGATCAGCTCACTGGCGTCACCCTCACCCACCTGCGCGATGGCGCTGGCAGCATCGCCCTGCCCGTATCCCAGATTTACCAGTGCCGATAATGCATCGGCCTGCGCGCTGCCATTGTTGCTATTGTCAATCACCGTATCTTGTTCAGCCGGCGGCGTGCCTTCATCTGCATTCAGCGCCACGGCCGCCCGTGGTGTGTTGCCGCCCATCGCCATCATTTTGGCGGCTTTGTCTTTCAGTTCCAACACCACACGTTGCGCCAGTTTTGGCCCCACACCGGGCGCGGCTTTGATCGCGGCCTGATCACCCAATGTGATGGCACGGCTAACCGCATCAGCCCCCAATGTGCCCATGATCGCCAATGCCGCCTTGGCGCCAACCCCTTGCACCGACACCAGCAACCGGTGCCATTCACGTTCGATCATGGTCGGGAAACCGAATAATTGCAGGTTGTCCTCGCGCACCAGAAGTTCTGTAAAAATCGCCACCGGCGCGCCGATATCGGGCATGGCGGCCAAGGTGCGGGCCGAGCAAAATACCTCATAGCCTACCCCGCCGGTGTCAACCAACACATAACCCTCGCCAATATAATCCAGCCGTCCTGAAATTTTTCCGATCATGCGCTTGCCTTTGCTATGGCGGCTTCCAGCCGTCCGGCAAACCGTGCATGATGGGTGTGACACAGCGCAATCGCCAAAGCATCCGCCGCGTCGGCATTGGCAATATTCACCCCCGGTAATTGCATCCGCACCATATGTTCCACCTGTTTTTTATCCGCATGGCCGACGCCGACCACCACCTTTTTTACCGCATTTGGCGCATATTCGGCCACATCCAGCCCCGCCATGGCCGGCACCAGCAAACATATGCCCCGCGCCTGCCCCAGCTTTAGCGTACCGGCCGCGTCTTTGTTGACAAACGTATTTTCCACCGCCGCGGTATCGGGCGCAAATTTGATCATCACAGCGGTAAGTTCGCGGTAAAGCACCAGCAACCGCGTGGCCAGATCCCCCGCCCCCGAGGCACAAACCCCGTTTGCCACATGGGTAATTTTACTGCCAACAGCATCCACGACCCCCCAACCGGTGCGCCTTAACCCCGGATCAATTCCGATTATTCGCATATTTACTGCCCTTTATTGCCCTGCCACCAGCCCTAGCACGAAACGGGAACAAACGCCAAGCATCCTTTGCAGCCCCCGCTTATCGGATTTTTAGGGTTTAGCGCATAACCAGATATCATGGTTTTGCTATTCCCGAAAATCCCCCTTGGGCGAATGTTTGGCGTTGTCTTAAGTGTTTTGCTTGGCAGCACGGGTTCCGGCATGGCCCAGATCAGCGCTTGTGGTATTCTTGCGCAGCTTTTGCAGATCGAGGCCGCGGTCACCGATACTGCCCTTACCGATAAATTACCGGCTGAAACGCAGCTTCGTGCCTTGGCCGCCGCCCTGCCCCCTGCGGCGGAGCACCCGCTTGTTTTTGCACAAATCACCCAGAACCCTGTCTGGATCAATGATTACCTTGCCTCTCGGGGGCGGTTTTTATCGATGTATATCGCGGGGCGGTTTTATCAGGCCAACAGCCTTAAATCTTCGGGGGATTTTGCCAGTTACGGCACGGCGCTAAACAAAATGACCCAAGCGCTTTATTGTTCGCCCAACGGCCCAAGCGAAGGCAATAATGGCGACGGGCAGATCGAAACCCACCCTAATTCTGAAAAAGGTCAATCCTGGCTGTTGCGCGCCTTGAAAAAAGCCAAGGAAACCGCCAGCCGGTTGATCGCAGATAACACGCTGGTGTTGTTGCCGTTTTTGCTGTTGGTATTTATGGGTCTGGCGGTCTGGACGATGCTGCGATTTGAAGAACACCGCCGCAATCGCAAACGCAGGTTTTTCTGTCAGGCCGAAGTTACGGTATATTTCCGGCTGGGCAAAAACAATGTTTCGCGCAAGGGCCAGATTGTCGATATTTCGCGCAGCGGCATGGGGTTGCTGGTGGAAGGCGGGGTTCCCGAGGGTGGTTTGATCCGCATCCAGTGCAAGCACCTTAATGCAGAATTAAGGGTTATGCGGGTGCATCAGCGCCAAATCGGGGCGGCATTTATCAAGCCGCTAAAAGAATTGCCAAGCGGATTGAACCTGACGGATGAGCGAAAATACGTTCCGCAGCGGGAATATATGCAAAATCTGGAAAAGCCGGTATCGCCACCCCGATAGGGCAAGACCGCCTTTGGTAATATGTCGTTTCCAGCTTGATTCAGGTCGAATAAAACCTATGCGTAAAACGCATTTCAGCCTTGCAAAAACGAGTATTGTGTGGCGCGATTTCCATACCTATATGCGCCTTATCCGACGTATCAGTCGGCCACCACTTTACATTAAAAGGAATGCATCTGATGACAAACATCACCACATCTCGCCCGGTGCCCTTTGGGGCCGTAGCAATCTTGAACGTCGTGAATTTTTTCAACAATACCGCAGCCGCATTGGTTGGTTCTTACAGGGCCGCCAAAACGCGCAAAATTCTGACCAACCTGTCCAACGCCCAATTGGATGACATCGGCATTATGCCCGGCGATATTGCAAAAATCTCGCATCGGGTGAATTTGCTGCACTAGCAAACCGGCAGCTCCTGCCGCCAAAGACCTGAATTAGCCGCCCTTTGAGGCGGCTTTTTTATGGGGAAATACATGAGAGAAAACCCGGGCCGGACACCCATGCAAAACACGCAATGCGGCAATGCAACAATTGCCATTGTTCGCAACCATACCCACATCTATATCCGGCTGTTCCGGCAGATATACCGGCCACAAAATCAAAAGGAATGCATCTGATGGACATCATCAATTCAACCCGCCCGGCACCCTTTGGGGCCGTCATCAACACCGTTATCACCAAT
>JALSGU010000075.1 GCA_026982575.1 Paracoccaceae bacterium
ACATCTATATCCGGCTGTTCCGGCAGATATACCGGCCACAAAATCAAAAGGAATGCATCTGATGGACATCATCAATTCAACCCGCCCGGCACCCTTTGGGGCCGTCATCAACACCGTTATCACCAATGTTTTTGGTGGCGCGGTCAGCTTTGTTATTGCCGAATACAAGGCCAGCCGGACCCGCAAGGCACTGGAAAACCTGTCGGCCCGTCAACTGGCAGATATTGGCTTGAATCGTGAAGATATTGGCAAAGCGTCCCGCCCGACATTGTTTTTACGTTAGGCTAGCAAACCCGTAGGGTGGGTACTTGCACCCGCCATTACCCGCGCTCTAAAGTCAGGGTTGTCCACTCATCAATAATACACCGGTCAACCCGGTTGAACCCCCAGCCCTTATAAACCGCTTCAACGCCCAGCGCCTGCCGGTTGAGTATCCCTGACAGAATCAATATAGATCCAGACGCAGTATGTTTGGCCATATCCGGTGCCAGCTTTTTCAATGGCCCTGCCAGAATATTGGCAAATACCAGATCAAACGGCGCGCGGCAGCGCAGATCCGGATGGCGAAACCCGACGCTGGTAATACAATGCACCCGCCCGCGCAGCCCGTTGGCGGTAACATTTACCGCAGCGGTTTTCGTGGCCACCGGATCAATATCGCTGGCAATAACCGCCCCGCTGGAAGTTTTTGCAGCGGCCATGGCCAGCACCGCGGTTCCCGCGCCGATATCAGCCACATTTACCGGCATCAGCCCCGATTTCAACAATTTGTCAAACGCCATCAAACAGCCCTGCGTGGTGCCGTGATGGCCGGTGCCAAAGGCCATGGCGGCCTCTATTTCCAGCTTGATTTTATTGGCAGGGATTTTGTCGGCATCATGGCCGCCAAACACCACAAACCGCCCGGCATTTACCGGCGTTAATTCACCGCGCACTTGCGCCACCCAATCACGATCCTCGATTTTTGATACCGTAAAAGGCTTGGCATCTTGTGTTGCCGCCAGCAGGTCCAGACCAATGCTATCGGGTTTTTCAATGAAATAACCGCTGACTTCCCACAGGCCCGATCCGCCCTCGACCCTGAACACACCTGTTCCGGTTGGCTCGGGGATCAGGTTTTCGATCGAATCCGCCAGCATCTGTGCGGCATCCTGCCCTTTCAGGGTGGTAAGGGCGGTATAGGTCGACATGGGGTTTCCTTAGGTAATTCCGATGGGGCAAGTAACACCGGTGCCGCCAATTCCGCAATAGCCCTCCGGATTTTTTGCCAGATATTGCTGGTGGTAACTTTCGGCAAAATAGTAACGCGGAGCAAGGCGCATTTCGGTGGTAATTGCACCAAACCCTGCCTTGGCCAGCATTGGCTGGAATTCAAGTGCAGTTTGTTTTGCCAAGGCCAGATCGGCATCATTATATGCATAAACGGCCGAACGATACTGGCTGCCACGATCATTGCCTTGGCGGTTGCCTTGGGTCGGGTCATGGCCCTCCCAAAAGGTGGTTAACAGTTCTTTCAGGCTTATCCTTGCAGGGTCATAAACCACATGCACCACCTCGGTATGGCCGGTTTTTCCGGTGCAAACTGCCTCATAACCTGGCATATCAAGCTTGCCCCCCGCATAGCCCACCGAAGTCACCCAAACGCCGTCAAGCTGCCAGAAAATGCGTTCAACCCCCCAAAAACAGCCCATGGCAAATTGCACCTGTTGAAACCCGTCAGGATAAGGGCCGTGCAGCGGATTACCATTTACATAATGTGCGGTGTCCTTGGCTGGTTCGACCAGCGGTTTTGGTTTTGAAAAAAGCATCTATTTCCCCAATTCATTAACAAATCGCCACGCGACAACTGCCGCCAGCGACCCGACAATCACCGCCGCAAGCGCCTGGCCGTAAACCACCCCCGGCCCTGCCAGCATACCGCCAAATACCCAGCATAGCGGCAATATCAATATGCCGTCACGCGCCCAGTTGAAACCGGTGGACCAAAGCGGATGGCCAAGATTATTAAACGCGGCATTGGACACAAACAATATGCCGCTAAAGGCAAAACCGCCCGCCGCCAGATTGGTAAAACTGTAAACAATTTCAGCGCCTTGCGCACCAAGACCAAACACATCGACAATCACATCACGCATCAAGAACAGCACCAGCCACGCGGCCGCCACATAGATTATACAATAAACCAGAGAATTGCGATAGGTAGAGACCACCCTGTCCATTTTGCCCGCGCCGTAATTCTGGCCAAATATGCCGCCAACCGCGCCCGATAATGCAAAAACACCGCCAAATGCCACCACGGTAAGGCGTGAAACCACCGCCCATCCCGCCACTGCACCATCACCATATCCGGACATAAAAATCGTCACAATATAATTGCCAAACGGGGTCGAAAGCTGGGTTAAAATCGCTGGCGTCGCAATCAGGAAAAACGGTTTGGCAATGATTTGAATATCTGCCCAAGCCGGTTTTGCCGCCAGATCATGCACGCGGATGATAAACCACACCGAAAGCACCGCCGTGACCAGCCGTGAAATCACCACGACATAGGCCGCACCATCCACCCCCAACCCGAATGTAAAAATAAAAAGAGGATCCAGCACCATCGCCACCAGCCCCGCGATAATCATAACCATCATCGAACGATACGCATCGCCTTCGGCGCGCAAAACTGCGGACCCCACCATACCAACCGCCACAATTGGCAGCGCGGGCAGCGAAATTGCCAAATATCGACTGGCAATTTGCAGGGTTTCACCGCTCGCCCCTGCCGAGGCCAGAATCGGGTCTCTTGATAACCAGATGATCAGCGCAATTACCCCCTGCACCCCCCCCGCAATCACCATGGATGCGGTGGCTTGACGACGTGCCAATGCCCGGTCTCCCTGCCCGATAGACCGGCTGACCAGCGCCACAGCGGCAATCATCAAACCAATACCGGCGGAAATGGTGAAAAACTGGATGGTCCATGCAAAACCAAGCGCCGCGACGTTTTGTTCAACCCCCATTTGCGACACCCAAAACAGGCTGGCGGCATCGATTAAAAACATGAATGTCAGCCCGACCGAAGCCGTCATGGTCATCACCACCACATGCCGCATGGTGGACCCGGTTAAGAATCGGCCTTGTTTGATGGTCATTGACTGGCCCTGCTGGAAATGGTTTCATGGCCCATACAGGGATGGTGCAAGACAACCATCCCCATCAATAATTCCAGCAAAGCAATAGCTTGCGGCCCTTGGCAATAGTCATGGCTTTGAAATTACGCATGGTTTTGCAGTATCGCGATGTTTGACCAACGTAAAGCGGCGAATTCAGGATTCTTGGTCGTTTCGGTATTCCTTTGTTGTGTCGGGATACACCTTAACAGATTGCCCGAATTTACAGCAAAGCCCGTTGCGGGATCTTGGTGACCTTCCTCATGGGAACCCCCAGCATAACCTGTCTTTTCCGGGCACCAATGATGTAAATACCTGCGGTATCCGAAGTTCAGGCCTGTTAGGATCAGAACCTATTGATAGGTTTTCAGGCGGTATTTCGTAATTTTGGCCGCACCTGCCCTGCGCATGCCGATTCTGGCAGGCCGGGATGCTCAAAATCAGCGCTGATGACGAATGATTTTTGCATTGCCGGAGGTTGGAGAAATTACCGCATCGGGGGGATTCTTGAACTATGCAGAGATCTCAATGGTTAAGTTTCGCCGTGGGTGTTCAGCAAAAACTGCGCGCGGATCGGGCCGCAAGCAGCGCCCAGAGCGCGGGCATTGCCGCCAATACTGCCCGTTTCGATGCGCGGCGCGAGCAGGCCACGGGTGTCTTGGGTGGCGACATAGCGGCGCACGCGGTTGACCAGATCCTCGCGTATTTCGGAGGGAAAAGCACCGTCTATAAGGATGGCTTCAAAATCAACCACTGCGCAGGTCGAGAGCGCAGCCTTGGCCAGTTCTTGCGCGGTTTGGCCGAGCCACGGATCAACGTAACGCGAAAGCCGCTTCCAGCTTTCAGGATCGCTCCACAGCTGCGCGGGGTCCAAGTCAACTTCGCGCAGGCGCTCTTCCAACAGGTGTATCGATGCCATATCGATCAGCTGCATGCTTTCCCCGTTGGGGCCAATGCTGCGCAGCGACCCAAGCGCGCCGGCATTGCCTTGCCGCCCCGCATAAACGGCGTTATCCAGCACGATGCCACCGCCGACAAACGTGCCGATAAAGAAATAGGCATAGTCACGAAATGCCTTGCCGCGCCCATAGGTGTGCTCGGCCTGACAGGCGCCGGTCGCATCGTTCATGACCATCACGGGCAGGCTGCTGAAGCCTGCGATTTTGGTAGTAAAATCAATATCCTGCCATGACTGGAATTTTTTGACGTCTTCGCTGTCAAGGTCGTGCCAGTTCCAAAGCTCGAAGGGGGCGGCCACACCTATGCCGCAGATCCGTGCGGTTTCATCGGGGGTCATGTCGGTGGTCAGGGCCTTTAGCCCGTCGGAGAGAAAGGCAAAAATAGCATCTGGCAGCGGATAGTTATAGGTGATTTTTTTTTGCATACGCACCGCGCCGCAAAAATCCATTAACAACAGATGGGCCGAGCGCCGCCCGATTTTAAGCCCGAATGAATACGCGCCCCGGGCCGCCAGCCGCATGGGGGTCGAGGGTTTGCCGACTTTGCCGCGCACCGGATCACCGCGCTCGATGAGACCTTCGGATTGCAGCCGGCGCAGAATGCCCGAGACCGTTGGCGGCGATAGCCCCGCAAGGCGCGAAAGAGCGCTGCCCGGCACAGCCCCGTGGCGCTGGATCAACGACAGCAGCAAGCGCTCGTTATGATCGCGCACACCGCTTTGACTCAGCCCAATGCTGATTGATCTGACTGGTCCGTTATCCATTGCAGGCATCATTAACACGTCCTTCGCGCTAATACATTGCATAATTCGATTAATAAAGAAAGTTAACTAATTAATTGACAAGCGCGCCAGAATCGCGTTCCCTAGGGAAAACGGTGGGTGAATACCGGTCGTTGCAACCGCTAGGCAATGAATCCTGGCACATACATTGTCTGGGAGGGCATCATGAAAAAACTCCTTATTGGAACTACTCTTGCAGCTATTACTGCCGCCGGTTCGGCAGTGGCGGGCAGCCACAGCGGCATTACGGCGTGCCTGATTACCAAAACAGATACCAATCCGTTTTTCGTAAAGATGCGTGAAGGTGCCGAGGCCGCCGCTGCCGAGGCGGGCATTACCTTGCGCTCCTATGCAGGCAAGGTTGATGGCGACCATGAAACACAAGTGGCTGCTATAGAGACCTGTATCGCTGACGGCGCATCCGGTATTTTGCTGACCGCATCGGATACATCCTCCATCGTCGGGGCGGTAACCCAGGCCCGCGATGCCGGCTTGTTGGTTATTGCGCTGGACACACCGCTTGATCCTATCGACTCGGCGGATGCTACCTTTGCCACCGACAACTTCCTTGCCGGTGAGCTGATCGGCCGATGGGCGGCTGCGAAATTGGGTGATGATGCCGCAAACGCGCGGATTGCCATGCTTGACCTTGCCGTAAGCCAGCCAACCGTTGGTGTGCTGCGCGACCAGGGCTTCCTGCAAGGCTTTGGCATTGATCTGGCCGACCCGAATGTGAACGGCGACGAAGATGATCCGCGCATCGTGGGTAACGACGTAACACAAGGGAATGAGGAAGGTGGTCGCAGGGCGATGGAAAACCTGTTGGCCATCGATCCCTCGATCAATGTGGTTTACACAATTAACGAGCCTGCCGCCGCCGGAGCTTATGAGGCCTTGAAATCAATCGGCCAGGAAAGCGATGTGTTGATCGTGTCTGTCGATGGCGGCTGCCCCGGCATCCAGAACATTGCAGATGGTGTGATCGGTGCGACAGCGCAGCAATATCCGCTGCGCATGGCAGCCTTGGGCATTCAGGCGATTGCAGCCTATGCCGCTGATGGCACATTGCCGGAAAACACACCCGGCAAGGATTTCTTTGACACAGGCGTTGCGCTGGTTACGGATCAGCCCGTTGAAGGGGTTGAAAGCATCTCGGTTGCTGAAGGCACCGATCTTTGCTGGGGCTAAGGCGCAAATAGCGCCTGCTAAACAGCATATCGAACAGGGGCGGAATTTTTCTGCCCCTGTTCCCGAAACGGGGTATGCTGCCCCGGTCACCATATTCCACTCGTCAGAAAGGTCGCCCAATGTCAGGCAATGCCGATGACTTTGAAGATGTCGTAAATTCGGCAAAACCTGAAACAGTTGCCGCGTTTGAAGAGCGTAAGGGGTTTATTGCACGGCTCCAGCATACCTTGCACGTTTATCCGGCCTTGGTGCCTTTATTCGTCCTGCTGGCATCCATTCTTTTGTTCGGGGCGCTGCTGGGGTCAAAATTCTTTTCGCCTTTCGCGCTAACGCTCATCCTGCAACAGGTGCAGATCGTTGGTATTGTGGCCGCCGCCCAAAGCCTTGTCATCCTGACCGCGGGTATTGATCTGAGCGTCGGGGCCATTGCTGTTCTGTCCAGTGTCATTATGGGGCAGTTCACATTCCGCTATGGTCTCCCTGTTGAAATTGCCGTGCTCTGTGGCTTGGCTGTTGGCACGGCTATAGGCGCTGTAAATGGCTGGCTTATTGCCGCCATGAAGCTACCGCCTTTTATTGTAACCCTTGGTATGTGGCAGATCGTTCTGGCGGCAAATTTCCTGTATTCCAAAAACGCGACCATCCGCAGCCAGGATATTCAGGCCGAGGCCCCTCTGCTTCAGCTTCTTGGCTCGACATTCAAGGTCGGAGCCAATGCGGACGGACGGGGCGGGGCCACCTTCACCATCGGGGTGATTGTCATGATCGTGATATTTGCATTCCTTGCATATGTGATGCGCCACACCGCCTGGGGCCGCCATGTGTATGCTGTTGGAGACGACCCCGAGGCGGCGCAATTATCCGGGGTTAATGTGCGCGGCATTTTGATTTCGGTCTATGCGGTTGCAGGCTTTATTTGCGCCATTGCCGGCTGGGCCCTTATCGGGCGTATCGGGAGCGTCAGCCCCACCTCGGGCCAGCTTTTGAATATCGAAAGCATCACGGCTGTGGTGATCGGGGGTATTTCTCTTTTTGGCGGGCGCGGCTCGATTATGGGTGCGCTGTTTGGGGCTTTGATTGTGGGCGTGTTCACCCTTGGCCTGCGCCTTTCCGGTGCGGATGCCCAATGGACATTCCTGCTTATCGGCACCCTTATTATCGGCGCGGTTGCCGTGGACCAATGGATCAGAAAGGTGTCAGCATAATGGAACCGCTTCTCAAAGGTCGTGGCCTTGTAAAGCGTTATGGCAAGGTGACCGCGCTGGATAACTGCGACTTCGATCTGTATCCGGGTGAAATTCTGGCTGTGATCGGCGATAATGGTGCGGGCAAATCAACCCTTATCAAGGCGGTGTCCGGTGCGATCATCCCCGATGCGGGCAAGGTGTTTCTGGACGGGAAAAAGCTGAATTTTACCTCGCCGACAGATGCGCGCAAGGTTGGGATCGAAACGGTCTACCAGAACCTGGCCTTGTCGCCGGCCTTGTCGATCGCCGACAATATGTTCATGGGTCGCGAGCTGCGTAAACCGGGGTTTCGCGGCACATGGCTACGCCAGCTTGACCGCGCACGGATGGAAAGGATGGCGCGCGACAAGCTGACAGAGCTTGGTCTGATGACGATCCAGAATATCAACCAGACGGTCGAAACGCTTTCGGGGGGGCAACGGCAGGGGGTTGCGGTGGCGCGGGCTGCGGCCTTTGGCTCCAAGGTGATCATTCTTGACGAACCGACAGCCGCGCTCGGGGTCAAGGAATCCCGCCGCGTGCTGGAGCTTATTCTGGATGTTAAGGCGCGGGGAATTCCGATTATTCTCATCAGCCATAATATGCCCCATGTGTTTGAAGTGGCCGACCGCATTCATGTGCATCGCCTTGGAAAACGGCTCTGTGTTATTGACCCGAAGGACTATACGATGTCTGACGCTGTTGCATTTATGACCGGCGCCAAAGAGGCCCCCGGGCTAGCAGCCTAGCAGCGCTGCGCGGCGGATGCCGGCAATTCAGGAGGTTTCCCATGACGGCTTCATCTCGCAGTATTGCAAAGGCTATTTTGGATCGTAAAAAACCGGGCCAGAGGTTTTTTGTGGCAATTGCCGGCCCTCCCGGTGCCGGAAAAACCACACTCGCCGGTGAACTGTGCGATGTGCTGAACCAAATGGCTGCGGGCAGCGCGGCAATCTTGGCAATGGACGGGTTTCACCTTGATAATTCTGTGCTGAAAACCCGTGGAATTCTTGAAAAAAAGGGCGCGCCCGAAACGTTTGACACGGAGGGTTTTGCAGCGACCCTTGAACGCATTCAAACCGGAAATCAAGACGTTGTTATTCCGGCTTTTGATCGGAAAATGGATCTGGCCCGCGCCGGGGCATGTGTGATCGAGGCCGCGACCGGAATTATAATCGTTGAAGGCAACTACCTTTTGCTTGACCGGCCCCAATGGGCGCAGGCTGCGGTGCCCTATGATCTGAGTGTTTTTATTGATGTCCCTATGGCAACATTGGAGGACCGCCTGATCCGGCGCTGGCGCAGCTATGGTCTGGATCCGGTTGCCGCCAAGGCACGGGCGCAGCAAAATGATCTGGTTAATGCCGGAATTGTGGCACGGGAATCGCGATCAGCCGATATCATCGTGTCATAACCGGAGGTATGGCAGAAAGTCGATAGCGGCAAGGACGGAAAAGAACATTGATCTGGCCATGGGCTGATAGAAACTGTTGCGCATGTCTGGCTGATTTGAAGCAGCAGCATTGTCAGGTTAACTGGAAACACCCCTGATCAGACATACCTCCCCCTTCCGATAGCAGTATAATAAACACAGATATCCACTTAAAAAAGCTCAGGGTCCTGTTCAAACAAACCGAGCCGCCTCACTTATGAGTCTACACCCTAACCAGAATCATCATGCAACCCGCCGCGTGCGATGTCGCTGGATAACAGTTTCCAGCTGTCGGTGCAGTTGCGGATGGCGATGTCGATCGGCACCGGTGTCAGTTTGCCGTTTGTGGTTTTAATCATGCTTAGCCGCTCCAATTTGGCGATGGCGTCGTCAATTTCGAAATCTATTGCCACGTCAAACCGTTCCTTGAACCAGCTTTCGATTTTTTCGTCCAGTTCGGGTTCAGTCAGGGGTTTGCCCTCAAAATGCAGCAGGGCATAGGCCAGAAAGGCTTCTTTTACCTCGGCATCCTCGGACGCCGCGATCAGGTAATCAAAACATCCGGCATTGTTATTCATTTTGTTAAACTGGATATTATGGGCAACTTCTTTTTGGTGACGAAGCGTGTGGCGGTCATAGCTTGTCCATTGGCGCACGCCCAATCCAATTACAGCCGCCAGAACCGCACCGGCGGCAAGGCCGGTTTTGAAGGTATCTTCCTCAACCGTGCCGGAAATACCCAGATAGGCACCGGCAACCAGCAACAAAACCGTCAGGGACGGGATGATTTTGAGCAAAAGCGGAATGATGGCAACAGCAGCCGGCACCGAGATCAGCAATTTTCGCACCAGCCCCAGCGCCGCCTGTGCGTTGGGATAAAGCGATTTGATATCCCCCACCGGAATATCGCGAAACAGTTTCAAATAGGCAGCACCGGCACGCAACTTGCCTTGTTTCAGTTTTTTGGCAGGGGCTTGCAGGCAAGGGATCATGCAAAAAACCACATGGTCAAAGGTTTCGACCTCTATTTCTTTGCGTTTCAGGCCAAACCAGATCGGCACCATAAATTTTTTCATGCGCCGCCCACGCGCGTAAAACCGCACCTCGGAAAAGACTTCTTTTGAAATTTTGATGATGGCGCGAACCCGACCTTCTTGCGTGCCGGATTCCTCGATCTCCGCATCGGAAAGGCTGCGAAAATTGGCAGCAACCAGAATTTTTTCCAGCGCCTCCAGAAAGGCCTCTCGGTCTTGCGGGCTGGACATCACCGCGTCTTTGCCGGGCCTGTCGGGGTTCAGCTCAACATATAATTCCTTGATATGTTCGGAACTGGCAAAAAATTCGACATGGAATAACAGCGCCAACCAGCGGATCAATTCGCCCATCGGTTTGCGGTCATCTGTGGCCAGCGCGCTATCTTTCAGGATCGCTGAAACAATCTCGGATTTGCGCACGGGGATGTAATAATCAAACTGTTCAGGGTTTTTCATCCCCCATCTTCAACCGGCGGGCCAAAGCGTGTCAATATTTTGCTGTCGATTTGATCACGGGCTTGGCGATAGGCCGCCAGTTTGTCCTCGCGGGTGCGGCCCAGATTTGTCGGGTCAAAAATCGGCCAGTATTCGACCTCTAGCGAGAAATAACGGGTATATTCCAGCGCTGTGCGTTGCGCGGCCGGCGACAGGGCAATGATCAGGTCATAGCCGTCAATCTGGTCGCCCCATTCTTCCATTTCCTGAAAGGATCGCGCGCGGTGTTTTTCCAGCTTCACGCCCAGCTCATCACAGACCGCCACCGTAAAACCGTCAATTTCGATGTCGTGTTTTACCCCTGCCGATTGCACAAATATTTTGGTGCCGTAATATTTTTTCATCAGCCCTTCGGCCATGGGGGAACGCACGGCGTTATGGTCACAGGCAAATAAAACAGCGCTAGGGGTTTCATTTGCCATGCGCTCAGCCTTTGAAATGCAAGACGCAAATCAGGGTGAACAGACGGCGCGCGGTGGCATGATCGGTAATTACCTTGCCCTCCAGGCGATCCAGCAGCACCCGAGATCCTTCATCGTGGATGCCGCGACGGCCCATATCTATGGCTTCGATCTGGGCAGGGGGCAGGCGTTTTACCGCGTCAAAATAGCTTTCGCAGATCTGGAAATAATCTTTGATAACTTGGCGAAACGGCGACAATGACAGATGGAACTCGCCCAGCGGATTGCCGGTTTCATCGGCAATTGCAAATACAAGCCGGCGTTCAATAATCGACAGAGTTAATTTGAACGGCCCGTTGGGTGCAGGGGTTTCGCCGCGCGCAGGCAGCGCAAACCTGTTTTCCTCCAGCAGATCAAAAATCGCCACGCGGCGTTCCTGTTCGATTTCAGGGGTAGGTGCTGGCAGACCGGATTCATCCAGATCAACGGAGATAAGATTACTCATTGTTTAAGGCGTCCAATCTGGCGCGAATTGACAATCCGTGGGCCTCAAGGCTTTCCGATATAGCAAGGGTTTCGGCGGCGGGGCCAATGGCGCGCAGGCTGGCAGGGGTCATGCGCGAAATGGTGGTTTTTTTCATAAAATCCAGCACATTCAATCCGCTGGAAAACCGTGCCGAACGCCCCGTGGGCAAAACATGGTTTGGCCCGCCGACATAATCGCCGATGGCCTCGGGGGTATAGGCCCCGATGAAAATTGCACCTGCATGGATGCATTTTTGCGCCAAAGCTTCGGCATCAGCCACGCAGATTTCAAGGTGCTCGGGCGCGATGCGGTTTGATAATTCAGCCGCCTGATCAAGGGTTTCAACCGTGATTACCGCACCAAAATCAGCCCAGCTTTTGCCAGCGATTTTGCGCCGTTCCAGCGTTTGCAGGCGGTTTTCAACAGCTTTAACCACCGCTTGGCCAAATTCGGCATTGTCTGTGATTAAAATGGATTGCGCGGTTTCATCATGTTCGGCTTGGCTAAGCAGATCCAGCGCGATCCAGTCTGGGTTATTGTCTTTGTCAGCGATCACCAGAACCTCGCTAGGCCCCGCGATCATATCAATACCGACCTGTCCAAAAACCTGCCGCTTTGCCTCAGCCACAAACGCATTACCCGGGCCAGTGATTTTATCAACCGCCTGAATGGTTTGCGTACCATAAGCCATGGCGGCAATCGCCTGCGCGCCGCCTATGCGATATACAGTTTCAACACCCGAAAGCCGCGCCGCCAGCAGCACCAGCGGGTTAACTTTTCCATCCGGTGTAGGTGCGCAGATTGTCAGGTTTTTAACGCCAGCCACCGTTGCCGGAATGGCGTTCATCAATACCGAACTAGGATATGACGCCAAACCGCCCGGCACGTATAATCCGGCGCGGTCAACCGCTGACCAGCGCCAGCCAAGATCAGCACCTGTGTCATCCGTCCAGCGGGCATCTTTGGGCAGTTGTTTTTCGTGATATGCCCTGATGCGCGCGGCCGCCAATTCCAAAGCCTCGCGTTCCACTGCCGGAACGCTGGCAATTGCCGCGTCCATTTCTGCCACCGAAAAAGCCAGTGTTTCGGGGGTTAGATCAAGACAGTCAAATTTTGTGGTCAGGTCAATTACCGCCGCATCACCCTGCGCCCGCACATCAGCAACAATACCCGCCACCACTGCATGAACATCGGAATCCTGCTCGCGTTTGGCCGCCAGAAATGCGGTAAAACGGCTGTTGAAATCGCTGTCGGTAATGTTCAAAAATGTCGGCATTATGCGGTCTCCTGCAATCTTGGGTTTGGAATATCCTGCAGGGCGATCAACTGCAAGCGCTGTAACGCCATGGTCAAACCCATAGAGCAATTTCCCTCGACTCATTTCCTGGGGCGTATAGGCTACGGATTGCCAAGCCAGGATTCAGGAGCGGGCATGGTATGGGCTATACCTGAATCATCCACATAACTGTATAGGCGCGCATAATTTTCGCCATAGGCTTTCTCGAACAGCGCATAATCGGTGGCTTCCAGCAATTGCGAAATATCTGTCATTTTTTCAACATCTTCCAGCATCAAATACGGCAAAGCATGATAATCGCACAGCTCCATTGTGCGCGTGTCATGCACAATCCAGAGCGCAGGAACTCCGCTTTGCAATGCCACCATATTGCCATGAAACCTTGTGCCAAACGAAAAATCGTATTGTTTGATTTTTTCAAACCAACTGGGCATATCGTAAAACCGATGGAAACGGTTTTGCAACCAGTCGATATATTCTTCTTTTGTAAGTTTGGTGCGCCAGAAAAATTTCCGCAATTTCAAGCTTTTGTTGAAAAGCTGCGGATTACCATTCAATAGCTCTACTTCGGCAGCCTCGCCTTGGCCAAACATGGTAAATCCATTTCGGACCGCCATCGAAATAGAGTTTTTTTCGCGGTTCGGAGCGGTGTAATTAAAGGCAATATTTTCAGAATTTTTTCTGACCTCAGGGGCGGTAAAGCTGGGCAAAACATCATAAAAACAAGATTGGCACCCCAAAACCCGCACATTTTTAATGCCGATACTATGTAGATATTCTGCAGTAAAATGGCCTCGGACTGCGATTTGTTTTGACCGCTCCGAAAACACTTTTAACATTAATTTGGTGGCTTTCGGCAGGGTTTTTTCGGGTAATTTACCCAATTTATGTTGCACGCCAAGCCCGAAAACAACAACCGGAAGGTCTGTGCGTAAAATATTTTCAGCAATTTTCTGCTGGCTATCGGCAAAACGATGCTGGTCAGGTGCTCCGGGACGTACAGCATTTGCAGTGACCACAACAATATGGCTGCATTCGGCAGAAATCTGTTCGACTTCCTGTTCGCTCCAGGGGCGGATTGGCATGTTGACATAATCATAAAGAAGATTTCTGGCAGCCGCGCCATGCATCATATTGCCGGTGTTAACGGTTCCGGTTTTTCCTGACACATCGCTGATGCCAATCACGGCTACTTTTTGTTTTTGTAAAATGCCAGGCACTTGATACTTCCTCTGCGGGATCAGTTCGCCCATTCACCTTTGCGAAACAGCGGCGTACGCTTACCGTGCCTGTCCAGCCCGTCAATATCGATTTCACCCGAACCGATCATCCAGTCCACATGGATAATGCTGCTATTGCCGCCTTGGGATTCGATCTGGTCTTTTGACAGGTCTGCGCCACCAACAAAACAATCGGTATAACACTGGCCAAGCGCAATATGGCTGGCGGCGTTTTCGTCAAACAGGGTATTGTAAAACAAAACCCCGCTTTGCGAAATTGCCGACCCATGGGGCACCAATGCCACTTCGCCGATATGGCGGGCACCTGCGTCTGAATCCAGCAGCTTGATAAAAGCCGCCTCGCCTTTGCTGGCGCTGGCTTTGATAATGCGGCCATCGACAAATTCAACCTGAATATCCTCGATCACCGCACCCTGATGGGCCAGCGGTTTGGTGGCCCGCACATAACCGTTAACGTGGCGTGCATGGGGGGTGGTGAAAACTTCTTCGGTGGGGATATTCGGGTTGCAGGTAATGCCGTTTTTGGACACAGAAGCCCCCCCAGCCCATTCATGGCCATCCGCCAACCCGATGGTTAAATCGGTGCCGGGGCCGGTGTAATGCAGGGCATAAAACCGCTGGTCGTTCAAATAATCGGTTCTGGATTTCAAGGCTGCATTATGGGCCGCCCAAGCCGCCACGGGGTCAGCCTCATTAATGCGCGATGCTGCAAATATGGCCTCGGATAGCTGAAATACGGCTTCGTCATCCGGCAAGTCGGGAAACACCAGTTTTGCCCATGCCAGCCCCGGAAATGCGGTGATATTCCAGTTGATGTTGAAATTGACGATATGATCAAGCGCGGGTTTATAGGCCAGCGAATTGGCCTTGCCAGCCCGCGCAACCCTGGCAGGGTCTTGCCCTGACAGCAACGCCGGATTTTCAGCCGATATTGCCATACGGGCGGCATTGCCTGCGTAAGCCTCGGCCATGCCGTTATACAGCCAGTTTGGCGCGGAATCAAAGCTGGCATCATCGGCGTTTTCAAATCGTGCCAGCGTGATTTCATCATCGGAAAGGATCGGCGTGACAATATTTGCCCCTGCCTTATAGGCCGCCGCAACCACCTGTCGCACCAATGGCAGCGCGGTAGTTGGCGCAGTAATCACCAAATCCTGCCCCCGTTGCAGGTTCAGGCCGACCTGCACCGAAACCTCGGCCAGTTTTGCCAGTTTTGCTTGGTCAATTTTACCATACGGATCGGCCATTTTTGCCCCCTAGATTGCAGATTTCAAGGCGTCAACCAGATCGGTTTTTTCCCAGCTAAAGCCGCCGTCATCATCCGGCGCACGGCCAAAATGGCCATAGGCGGCAGTGCGTTCATAAATCGGTTTGTTCAGGCCCAGATGTTCGCGAATGCCGCGCGGGGTCAGGTCCATGACTTTTCCGATGGCGCGTTCAAGCTCCTCCTCGGAAACCTGCCCTGTGCCGTGCAGATCCGCATAGATCGACAGCGGCTTGGCCACCCCGATCGCATAGGAAATCTGCAAGGTGCAGCGCTCAGCCAAACCGGCCGCCACGATGTTTTTCGCCAGATAGCGTGCCGCATAGGCGGCTGAACGGTCAACCTTGGTGGGGTCTTTGCCTGAAAACGCGCCGCCGCCATGGGGGGCCGCGCCGCCATACGTATCGACAATAATCTTGCGCCCTGTCAGGCCTGCATCGCCATCCGGCCCGCCAATGACAAAACTGCCGGTCGGGTTTACATGCCATTCGGTGTTTGGGGTGATCCAGCTTTTGGGCAGAACCTCGCGAATATATGGTTCGACAATGCTGCGAATATCATCCGATGTCTGGTCAATGCTTTCATGCTGGGTTGAAAGCACAATCGAGGTCACCTCGACCGGTTTGCCGTCTTCATAGCGCACGCTAAGTTGCGATTTGGCATCGGGGCGCAGGCTGGGCGCATCGCCGGCTTTGCGAGCCTCGGCCAGACGGCGCAGAATGGCGTGGGAATATTGAATGGGGGCGGGCATCAATTCAGGGGTTTCGTTGACCGCATAGCCAAACATGATGCCTTGGTCACCGGCGCCGTCACGATCAACGCCTTGGGCAATATGGGCCGATTGTTCGTGCAGGAAATTCAGCACATGCAGGGTGTTCCAGTGAAACTGTTCCTGTTCATAGCCGATGTCTTTGATGCAATCGCGCGCGATCTGGCTGATGCGGCCCATATAATCTTTCAGGCGCTCCTGATTTGACAGGCCAACCTCGCCGCCCACCACAACCATGCCGCTAGTGGCCATGGTTTCACAAGCAACGCGGGCGTTGGGTTCCTCGGTTAAAAATGCATCCAGAATGGCGTCTGAAATCCGGTCACAAATTTTATCTGGGTGGCCCTCGGATACGGATTCAGATGTAAACAAAAAATTCTGGCGTGGCATATTTAATTCCTTGATAGCGAGCAACGTTTGATAATCTCAATAAGCGAGTTTTACACGCATTTCCATAGCTTATTCGCGGCGCCATTCAAGCCGGGTTAATTGTGCCCCCAGCAAAGCGGCAATTGCGATAATGGCCAACCAATAGCCCGATCGCGCATAAACCGTTGGTTGCAATGCCTGCGGCAGCACGACATCTATTTTTCCGGCCTTGCCCAGTGGCAGCGAATCAATAATACGCCCATAAGGATCAACCATGGCAGAAATGCCGGTATTGGCGGCGCGCGCCAGCGGCAAGCCCTGCTCAATGGCCCGCACCCGCGCTTGTGCCAAATGCTGATACGGGCCGCTGATTTTGCCAAACCACGCATCATTGGTGACTTGCACCAGCCATTCGGGGCGGGTTTTGGTGAACAGGCCCCGCGAAAATATCGCCTCATAACAGATCAGCGGCAAAAACGCCGGCACATCGCCCGCTTGCACCACAACCGGCCCCTTGCCGCTGCCCATACCGCCACCGACAATATCGGCCAAACCGCTTAAGCCCAGCCTGTTTGCCAGACCTTGCAGCGGCATATATTCACCAAAAGGCACCAGATGGTGTTTGTCATACTGGCCGGAAATAGTGCTGTTTTGGTCAATGACAAACAGGGAATTATAAACCGCCTGTGTGTCGCGCCGCCGCGCACCCAGAATTACCGGCGCAGCTGCGGCGATGGCAATATCGGCGCGCAAACCCGGGTCTTCGTCGGGCAGATAGGCAATGGCAACCTCGGGCCAGATTACCACATCCGGCTGCGGCCCTGTTGCGGAAAGGTCCAGCAAGCGTTGGTAAAATACCGGAATAAATTCGGGGTCCCATTTCTGGCGCTGTTCTGCATTAGGTTGCACCAGCCGCACGGTTAACGGGGTGATTTCAACGGGTTTATTTAACTGAAAAACGCCAAAACCGACGCTGATAACCGCAATCAGCGCAGCAACACCCATGCCTTTGCGCCACAATAGCAGCCCGGATGCCAGCACCAGCAAAAACCCCAGCCCATGCGGGCCAACCACCGAAACCAGCTGAATAACCGGCGTTTCCACCCAGCCATATGCCAGCAATGCCCAAGGGAATCCGGTGAAAACTATGCTGCGCAAAACCTCGGCTAATGCCCAGAAACCGGCCAATACCACAGCATCGCTAAGCCTGCCGCGCATCCAGCGCCCTGCCAACATAAACGCCAAGCCCCAAAACAGCGCCAGCCCTGCGGCCATCAAAATCAGGGCAAAAGGTGCCATCCAGCCATAACGGCCAATATCAACCAGAAATGGCTCAACAATCCAGCTGATGCTTACGCCAAAATAAGCAAGCCCCGCAAACCAGCCAATGGCAAACCCGCTGCGCAAGCCGTTTGCGCCCTGCAACATCGACAGCAACAGCGGCACAGCCAGCAAACCAAGATAGGGAAAGTCAATCGGCGCCTGCCCCAATGCCAGCGCCAGCCCCGCAGCCATGGCCACCAATGGCCGCCAGCGTTTCGGGCGAAATTCCAGCACTCAGGCGGCTTTTTTCGCAAATGTCACCCGCAGGCGTTTGATGCGGCGCGGGTCAGCCTCGATAATTTCGAATTCATTGCCTTTTTCATCACAAACAACCTCGCCGCGTGCCGGAACCCTGCCGGCCAGCATGACAACCACACCGCCCAGTGTGTCTATTTCCTCGTCAAGATCATCGGGCAGTAAATCAACCCCTGCGGCGGCCTCGATATCTTGCAATTCAGCGCGGGCATGGGCCAGATAAACGCCGGGGGATTCCTCAATAAACATTTCCTGTTCTTCCTCGTCATGTTCATCGATTATATCGCCAACAATCTGTTCCAGCAAATCCTCGATGGTCACAAGCCCGTCAACACCGCCATATTCATCAATCACCAAGGCCATGTGAATGCGTTCGGATTGCATCTTTTGCAACAAAACCCCGATCGGCATTGATGGCGGTGCATAAATCAGCGGCCGCAACAGCGCGGCCAGATCAAACTTTACCCCGTTGCCAAACCCGTGTTTCAAGGCCAGATCTTTTAGATGGATCAGGCCAACGGGTTCGTCCAGCGTTTCATGATAAACCGGCAGCCGCGTCAGGGTAGAGCTGCGAAAAGCATCGACAATTTCCTTGCGGCTGCTGTCATCCGGGATTGCGATAATATCGGCTTTTGGCACCGAGATATCATCAATCCGGCGGCTGGTCAGATTGGCCAGATTAAGCTGTATCGCCCGTGTGCCAGCCTCGGCCACGGGGTCGGGTTTTGAAATATCGGGGGGGGTGGCACGGCCAAACAGGCGTTGCCAGAAAGAACCACCTGCCCGTGGTTCGGTGGTTAACGAAAGCGCGCGTTGCGCTGCGTTAGAAGATCCGTCAGTAGTGTCGCCCATGGCTCCTTTTCCGTGTCGATGCGGAAATTGTCCGCGTTAAGGTTAATATGGGTTTGCAATGCCCAGTTTTGCAAGGGCTTTGATCTCTAAATCTTCCATAATGGTCGCGTCAGGGTCATTTTCGTGATCATACCCCAATAAATGGAGACATCCATGCAACACTAAATGGGTTACATGATCGTTAAATTTAACATTTTTCTCTGCTGCTTCGCGCTGGCAGGTGTCAAACGCGATGGCGATATCGCCAATGCTCTCGGGCGGGAAATCGGCCTTTGGCAAGGTTGGCAGACAGCCCGCTGCACCCGCAGCCAAATCAAATGCGGGCCAAGACAGCACATTTGTCGGGGCCGGTTTGCCGCGAAATTCTGCGTTCAGTTCAGCAATTCGGGCATCACCGCATCCCATCACCGAAACCTCGAACCCCTCGGGGTTAACCCCGCTGATTTCCAGCGCCACAAGGCAGGCAGTTTCGGCAAGGGCTTCCAGTTCCAGCGCGTCCCAGCGCGGGTCGGTTATCATCACTTCGGTTAGCTGGCTCATCGGGGGGATGCGGCCTCATAGGCGCGCACAATTTTGGCCACCATGGGATGGCGGATAACATCCACCGCCGTAAATTTGGTAAACCCGATACCCTCGACGCCCTCAAGAATTTCCAATGCCTGCACCAGCCCGCTGGTCT
>JALSGU010000076.1 GCA_026982575.1 Paracoccaceae bacterium
CATCATCACCACCATGATCATTCCCACCCCGAATACCCGCAAGCCGACCACCCGCACGGGCCGGAATCAGTGCGGGATCGGCCAAAAGGGTGATTTATGAAAAAAACCCAACGGCGATTTATGCGCAATCTTTTGCTACGGTGCGGGCCGAGGCGGACCTGTCCGGCTTGCCCGATGATCTGCACAGCGTTGCCATTCGGTTGATCCATGCGTGCGGCATGACCGATATTCCGCAAGATTTACGTTTTTCGGAGGGTGTTTATAAATCAGCGCATAATGCCATTATTGGCGGTGCAGCGATCCTGTGTGATGTTGAAATGGTCGCTTCTGGCGTGATCAAACGATATGTGCCGGATAACGAGGTCATTGTTACGCTTAATGATCCAAGCGTGCCAGAGCTGGCAAAACAGCTTGGCACCACACGATCAGCAGCAGCGGTGGAGCTGTGGCGGAGCCATGTCGAGGGCGCAATCGTGGTGATCGGCAATGCCCCGACCGCGCTGTTTTATTTGCTGGAAAAACTTGACCAAGGCTGGCCTAAACCCGCTGCCATCCTTGGCTTTCCAGTCGGGTTTGTTGGTGCCGCTGAAAGCAAAGCCGAGCTTGCCAGCAATCCGCGTAGCGTGCCATATCTGGCGCTAACAGGCCGCAGGGGCGGTTCGGCCATGGCGGCAGCGGCGCTAAATGCGCTGGCGGCCGGATTACCGGAGGAAACATAATGAAACCCTGGTTACATATTGTCGGCATCGGCGAAGACGGGCTGGACGGGCTAACCCCGGCCACCCGCGCGGTGGTAGAGGCCGCCGAGGTCATTGTCGGCGGAACGCGCCATCATGTATTATCAGCCAATAAATCGGCTGAAATGCTGGCTTGGCCCAGCCCGTTTGCTGCCTTGATCGACCAAATCAAAGACCTGCGCGGCAAAAGGGTGGTGGTGCTGGCCACCGGTGATCCGCTTTGGTTTTCTGTGGGGGCGCGCATCGGGCGTAATATTCCTGCCAATGAAATTACATACCATCCGCAGGTTTCGGCCTTTCAACTGGCCGCAGCCCGCATGGGCTGGAGCATGGCCGACCTTGAAACCCTGACGGTGCATGGCCGCCCTGTGGAGCAGATGATCGCCTTTATCCAGCCTGATGCGCGATTGTTGATATTAACCACCGGCGCGGAAACACCGGCCCAAATTGCTGAATTTCTGGATCAGCGCGGATATGGCCGCAGTAAAATGACGGTTTTAGCGGCAATGGGCGGGGTTGATGAACAAAGATTTGATAGTTTTGCCAAGGATTGGTCGCATGAAGTGCCCGCATTTAACACCCTTGCGGTGGAATGTGTTGCTGCGCCCGATGCGGCGCTGATCCCGCGGGTTCCGGGCCTTGGCGACGAAGTATTTATCCATGACGGCACCATGACCAAACGCGAGGTCCGCGCCGCGACATTGGCCAAACTAATGCCGATGCGCGGTGCATTATTATGGGATGTCGGCACGGGCTGTGGATCGGTGGCGGTGGAATGGATGCGCGCGGCGCGCTATGCATCGGCCATCGGCATTGAACCCCGCGCCGACCGGCGCACCATGGCGGCCGATAACGCACAGGCGCTGGGCGTGCCTGCATTGCAACTGGTTGACGGCCATGTGCCAGCGGCCCTGAACGGGTTGGCGCCGCCGGATGCGATTTTTATCGGTGGCGGGCTTTCACGTGAAACATTTCAGGCCTGTTGGTCTGCATTACGCCCGCTGGGGCGGCTGGTGGCCAATGCGGTGACGCTTGAATCCAGCGGTTTGCTGGTGGAACTATACAAAGAATTCGGCGGTGATCTGGTGCAAATCGCGGTCAATCGTGCTGAACCTTTGGGTGGGCTTACCAGCTGGAAACCGCTCCGCCCCGTTACACAATGGAGCCTGATCAAACGATGAATGGCAAATTATACGGCATAGGCCTTGGCCCCGGTGACCCCGAATTGATGACCCTGAAAGCCCACCGCCTAATCGCGGCGGCATCGGTGGTTGCCTATCCGACCTTGGCGGGCGGTGACAGCTTTGCGCGCAGCATCGCAGCCGATATCATTCCTTTGGCTGCGCTGGAAATCAAGATCGACATTCCCATGACTGTGGCGCGCGAACCTGCGCAGGCGGCTTATGATACTGGCGCCGCCGAAATTGCCAAACACCTGTCGCAAGGTCAGGATGTTGTGGTCCTGTGTGAGGGAGACCCGTTCTTTTACGGGTCGTTCATGTATTTGTTCAGCCGCCTGTCTGACCGGTTTGAAACCGAAATTGTGCCGGGGGTTACCTCGGTTACGGCTTGTGCTGCGGTGGCCAAAACCCCGCTTTCGGCGCGAAACGAGGTATTAACCATCATCCCCGGCCCGCTGGAAAATACTGAAATGCAAACTCGCATTGAGGCCGCCGGTTCTGTGGCAATAATGAAAGTCGGGCGGCATATCGGCCGTATCCGCACCTTGCTGGATGATATGGGCCTTTCTGAACGCGCAACCTATGTGGCGCGCGCCAGCCTGCCCGCGCAACAAGTGCTGCCCTTGGCGCGCGCGCCTGATCCCGCCCCTTATTTTTCGATGATACTTATTACGAAAGGCCAAGACCCGTGGCTGAACTGAACCCTGTTGTAATTTGTCTGTCCCGCTCGGGGTATAAAACCGCGCGCCGTGTTGCCGATGCATTAAACGCGCCGCTGCATGGCCGTGAGGCCCGCGTTGACGGTGCCGATGCATATTTTCCCGATGCGCTTGAACATGTGCGTATGTTGTTTTTGGCAGGGCGTCCGGTGATCGGCATTTGTGCGGCGGGCATTCTGGTGCGCGCGGTTGCGCCGGTGCTGGCTGATAAACGGGTTGAACCACCGGTGATTTCCATTCCCGATGATGGTTCCACGGTTATTCCGCTGCTGGGCGGGCATCGCGGTGCCAACCGGCTGGCCAAACAAATTGCCCAGGCATTACAAAGCCATGCGGCCATTACCACGGCGGGGGATGTATCGCTGGGCATTGCGCTTGATGAACCGCCCATGGGCTGGCGGCTGGCCAATCCCGACATGGCCAAAGATGCGATGATGGCGATGCTGTCGGGGCAAAAGCCGATTATCAAGGGTGAAAATATCTGGGGGCTGGAAAATGGCGATGGGCCGGTAACGCTGGTGGTCTCCACCGCGCCGGTGCCTGATACACCCCTGACACTGGCCTATCATCCGCAACAATTCGCCTTGGGGCTTGGCTGTGCGCGGGGCTGCGGCGTTGATGAAATGTGGGATCTGGTGCAAAAAAACCTGATCAAAGCAGATATTTCACCCTATGCCATCGCTTGTGTGGCCTCGCTTGATCTAAAGGCAGATGAACCGGCAATGATCGAGATTGCCAAACGCCTGAATGTGCCGTTTCGGGTGTTTGATGCAACGGCGCTGGAGGCCGAAACCCCGCGCCTTGCCAACCCTTCCGATGTGGTTTTTTCTGAGGTCGGTTGTCACGGCGTTTCCGAAGCTGCCGCATTGGCAATTGCGGGGCCGGATGCGGTTTTGACGGTTGAAAAACAAAAAACCGCCAATGCCACCTGTGCGATTGCCCGCGCGCCGCAGCCCATTACAGAACTGACAGGCCGCGCGCGCGGAAAACTTTCCATTATCGGCATTGGCCCGGGCCAGCATAGCTGGCGCACCCCAGAGGCCAGCCAGCTGATCGCCGAGGCCTCCGAGCTGGTGGGTTACGGGCTTTATATTGATCTGCTCGGGCCATTGGCGATTGGCAAGACCCGCAGTGATTTTCCGCTGGGCGGCGAGGAAGACCGCTGTCGTTATGCGCTGGAACAAGCCGGAAAAGGCAAAAATGTGGCGCTGATCTGTTCGGGGGATGCGGGGATTTACGCAATGGGCGCGCTGGTGTTTGAATTGCTGGATCGCGGGCCGGATGCCTTGGGCGTGTCGGACGCCGCAAAACGTATCGAGGTGGTTTCCACTCCCGGGGTTTCAGCATTGCAAGGGGCGGCGGCGCGCGCGGGCGCGCCTTTGGGTCATGATTTTTGCGCGATTTCACTGTCAGATCTTTTGACGCCGCGCGAAGACATCATCAAACGCCTGCACGCTGCCGCGACGGGCGATTTTGTGATTGCGTTTTATAACCCCGTTTCCAAACGCCGCCGCACCTTGTTGGCAGAGGCCCGCGATATTTTGTTGCAACACCGGCCCAATGATACGCCGGTGATGCTGGCCAGCAGCCTCGGGCGGGTTGAGGAAAACGTGCGATATGTGCGGCTGGATGCGTTGCAGGTGGATGATGTGGATATGTTAACGGTGGTGCTGGTTGGCTCCAGCCACTCAAAACTGGCGCAAATGGGCGAGGGGCCGCGCATGTATACTCCGCGTGGATACGCGCGCAAAATTG
>JALSGU010000077.1 GCA_026982575.1 Paracoccaceae bacterium
TCAAACCCGAATACGAAAGCACCATCACCAGCCAGTTATTTGATCGCGGCGCGGTTATGCTGGGCAAGCTCAACATGGATGAATTCGCCATGGGGTCCAGCAATGAAACATCCTATTACGGCCCTGTCACCAGCCCTTGGCGGCGCGGCGATGACACGGCGGCGCTGACGCCGGGTGGTTCTTCGGGCGGTTCTGCAGCGGCGGTTTCAGCTGATTTATGCCTTGGTGCCACCGGCACCGATACCGGTGGTTCGATCCGCCAGCCAGCGGCTTTTACCGGCATTGTCGGCGTTAAACCCACCTATGGTCGGGCCTCGCGCTGGGGGGTAGTGGCGTTTGCCAGCTCATTGGATCAGGCCGGACCCATGGTTAAAACCGTGCGCGATTCAGCAATTATGCTAGAGGCCATGTGCGGCCATGACCCAAAAGATTCCACATCGGCCAATATGGCAGTGCCCAATTTCGAAGCCGCGCTTTCCGGTGATATTCGCGGCAAGAAAATTGGCATTCCAAAAGAGTATCGTCTGGACGGCATGCCTGATGAAATTGAAAAACTATGGGCTTTGGGTGCTGAAAAACTGCGCGATGCGGGGGCGGAAATTGTCGATATTTCCCTGCCCCACACCAAATACGCTCTGCCTGCCTATTATGTGATTGCCCCTGCCGAGGCCTCCAGCAATCTGGCGCGTTATGACGGTGTTAAATACGGCCTTCGCGCCAAAATCGGCAGCGGCGAAGGCATTACCGAAATGTATGAACGCACAAGGGCCGAGGGTTTCGGCCCCGAGGTCCAGCGCCGCATCATGATCGGCGCTTATGTTTTATCCGCCGGTTTTTACGATGCCTATTATATTCGCGCCCAAAAGGTGCGCACCCTGATCAAGCAGGATTTTGAAAAAGTATTCGCCAATGGTGTAGATGCGATTTTAACCCCCGCCACGCCTTCAGCCGCTTTTGGGCTGGGCGAAATGGCCGATGCCGACCCGATCAAGATGTATCTGAACGATGTGTTTACGGTTACGGTTAATCTGGCCGGTCTGCCGGGGGTTTCGGTGCCAACCGGTATCGACAAAAGCGGACTTCCGCTTGGGCTGCAAATTATTGGCCAGCCATGGGCCGAGGCTGATATGCTGAATGTTGCCTATGCGCTGGAAACCGCAAGCAAATTTGACAGTAAACCGGTAAAATGGTGGTAGGAGAATAACATGCGATTTATATCTTTCGGGTTATTAGGGCTAGCGGCAATCGGCATTTCCGCTTGCGATATCGAAGCCGGATTCAGCACAGATTTTCCGCCGATTGGCGGCGTGCAACAACCTGTTTACCAGTCTCCCGATACGTTTATGCCCGAACCGCAAGAACCCTCTGCGGAAGACATGACCGCCAGCCTGAGCGATGCGGTTGATGCAGCGCTTGCGGCCGCCAACGATGTTGAACCGGTTGCGCCGGTTACCACAGTGCAGATCGACCCCGCAACAGGCGAAACCATTGCCTCGGATGACGGCGTGCTTAATCTGGCCGAGCAATCACAAGCGGAACAACTGGTTTTGCGCAACGCTGATGCAGAAGCCCTTGCTGCTGCGGCGGCCCAGCGGGTGGTAATTGCCCCCGGCGAAATGCCCGAGGTGATCGCAGGGGTAAACATCATTGCCTATGCCCGTTCCACCACCAACGCGGTTGGCGAACGCATTATCCGCCGCCCTGCCATTCGTCGCACCAGCAGCCGCGCCCAATGTGCCAAATTTGACAGCCAGGATAACGCCCAGCGTAATTTTCTGGCCAATGGCGGCCCGCAAGAAGACCCGCTAAACCTTGACCCGGACGGCGACGGTTTTGCATGCAGATGGTCCCCCGATGCATATCGCGCGCTGGAATTGAATTAAACCACCCCGCGCCCCGAGGTTACCCTTGCGATAAAGCTGGAAATATGCCTATTTGCGCCAGATTATTTTAAGGGGTATTATTATGCTTGATTTATTAACCTTCGGGAATCTCGCCAATCTGGTTATTTTATTGTTTCTTCAGGCTGTGCTTGGTTTTGACAATCTGTTGTATATTTCAATTGAATCGCGCCGTGCGCCGCTTGAAAAACAGGCGCAGGTGCGTAAATGGGGTATTATCATTGCGGTGGCGTTGCGGGTGGTGCTGCTGTTTGTGATGATCCAATTGATTGAATTGCTGCAAGCGCCGTTCTTTTCAATCAATATCCCCGGTATTTTTGAGGGTAATTTCAATTTTGCCACGCTGGTATTTTTGTTTGGCGGCGTGTTTATCATGTATACCGCCGTTAAAGAAATCAGCCATATGCTGGTGATTGAACATCTGGAACAAGGCGTGGCAAAGCGCAAACAGAAATCGGCATTTCAGGTTATCACAATGATTGTGTTCATGAATTTGATTTTCAGCTTTGATTCAGTTTTGTCTGCACTGGCCATTACCGATGTATTTCCGGTTCTGGCCACGGCAATTCTGCTTTCGGGGCTGGCCATGGTTTTGCTGGCTGACGGGGTGGCTGATTTCATCAAGAAAAACCGCATGTACGAGGTTCTGGGCCTGTTTATTCTGTTGATTGTCGGTGTGGTATTGCTGGGCGAAGGTGGCCATGAAGGACAGCTGAAATTATTCGGTTTTGCAGTAGAACCGATCAGCAAAACCACTTTCTATTTCTCGATTGCGGTTTTGGTCATGGTGGAAATCGTCCAGACAAAATACAAGAAAAAGCTGGCTTATGAACGCGCAAGACAACAACGTGAAATGTAAGGTAAGCTCTGGATTTACTAAAAAACCGCCCTATATTAACACTCATCCGCGCATTTCGCGCCAAGGAAAAATACATGTCGGGTAAAACCCTGCAACTAATTGCATATCTTGTGTTGATCAGCCTGATATGGGTTGTTGCCGCCGGTTCTTACGGGTGGATATCCTGATGGCGGCCAAACGATTTCGCGGGGCAAACAGCCCCGATGCCAAACCCGGCGACAATGTTGTTATGGCCGATACTCCGGCAAACCCTTTGGCCAATAAAATCGCCAAAGGGGGCAGTTTTCGTGCCAACCTGCTGTTTTTTGTGCCCCTGCCCTTGCTGCTGAACGGGTTTTCCAAAATGACCGATGCGGCGCCTTTGTCGATGCTGGCATCTTTTGCTGCATTCGGATTGTTGATTCTGTCTGCATGGCTATTGCGCGAGGGTCTCAAGGCCGAAATCGCCTATAACAGCCGCAAGGTGGCGCGCCCGCCCGCCATACCGCGCAAAATTTTTGCCGCCGGCGTTTCGGGGTTGGGCGTGGGCATGGCCGCATGGTTAGGCTGGGGGCAACCATTATGGAGCGCGGTTATTTTCGGCGCATTTACCGTGGTTGCGTTTCTGGCGGCATTCGGGCTGGACCCGATGCGTAAAAAGGGCATGGAGGGCATCAACGAATTCGAAAGCGCCCGCGTTGCCAAAGCCGTGGAAAAAGCCGAAAAAATCATTGCACAAATTACCGACGCCGCTGCGCGTATTGGTGACAGGCAAATCGAATCGCAAGTCACCGATCTGGTATCTGCCGCAGGCGAAATGCTGCGCGTCGTAGAAGACGACCCCCGTGATCTGACCTCGGCGCGCAAATTCATGACCGTTTATTTAATGGGTGCGCGCGATGCTACCGTGAAATTTGCCGATATCTATTCGCGCAACCGGAATCAGGATGCGCGCAATGAATACCAAAATTTATTAAAGGACCTGAAAACCAGTTTTGAAGGTAAAAAAGAAGCATTGCTTAAAGACGACCACAGCGATCTTGATGTGGAAATTGAAGTATTGCGCGAAAGACTGAAACGCGAGGGCCATTTGCCCGCAAAAGAGGGAGAATAACATGACCGAGGACATTAGGGCCAAGGCAGAAATCGCATTGAAAGAGGTCGAAAAAGTGACCTCGGTGCTGCTGTTGGAACCAAAAAACGAGCTGATCGTGATTGATCAGGCCAGCGCCGCCGAAAAGGCCGAAATTGAAAAAGCCGTGGCTGAGCTGGATATGGGCGACACCCAGTCCATCATCCGGTTCGGGTCGTCTGCACAGGCCGAATTACAAGTAATATCCCAAGAAATGCTAGCCGGTGTGCGCAACCAGGATGCCGGCCCTGCGGGGGATGCATTGCGCGAAATGGTGACCTCTATCCGCGGTTTTTCGGTTGATGAATTGAACCCCAACCGCACCCAGAGCTGGTGGGACAAATTGCTGGGCCGTGCCAAACCGATCGCCATGTTTATGGCCAAATATGAAACCGTGCAGGGCCAGATTGATAAAATTACCGGCGAATTGCTGGAACATGAACATATCTTGCTGAAAGACATCAAGTCGCTGGACAAGCTTTATGAAAAGACGCTGGAGTTTTATGACCAGCTGGCAATTTATATTGCGGCTGGCGAAGATAAAATAAAATCGATTGATGAAAACGATATTCCCGCCAAAGAAAAAATCGTTGAAGACGCGGCAGATAATGACAAGGTTATTCTGGCACAGGAATTGCGCGACCTGCGCGCCGCGCGCGATGATCTGGAACGCCGGGTGCATGACCTTAAGCTGACCCGTCAGGTCACCATGCAAAGCCTGCCAAGCATCCGTCTGGTGCAGGAAAACGACAAATCGCTGGTTACCAAAATCAATTCCACTTTGGTTAACACCGTGCCGCTTTGGGAAACCCAGCTGGCGCAGGCGGTGACCATCCACCGTTCCCGCGAAGCCGCAAAAGTTGTGCGCGAGGCCAATGATCTGACCAACGAATTGCTGACCGCCAATGCCGAAAACCTGAAGATCGCCAATAAGGAAATCCGCACCGAAATGGAACGCGGTGTATTTGACATCGAAGCCATCAAAAAGGCCAATGCCGCATTGATCGAAACCATCGAGGACAGCCTGCGCATTGCCGACGAGGGCAAAGCCAACCGTATCGAGGCCGAAAAAGAACTGGATATAATGGAGCGCGAGCTGACCACAACGCTGGCGGCAGCCAAAGCCAAAGACAGCGCATCGGGCCACAATATCGGCACCAGCGCCGGATAGGAGAAAACCATGGGTATTTTCGATTTTTTATCGGGCCAGTTTATTGATGTCATCCACCATACCGATGACACCCAGGATACATTGGTCTGGCGGTTTGAACGGCAAGGCCATGAAATAAAATATGGCGCCAAGCTAACGGTTCGTGAGGGCCAGGCAGCAGTTTTTATACATGAGGGCCAAATGGCGGATGTATTTTCGCCCGGGCTTTATATGTTGGAAACCAACAACATGCCGATCATGACCAGCCTGCAAAGCTGGGATCACGGATTTCAAAGCCCGTTCAAGTCGGAAATCTATTATGTAAACACCACCCGTTTTCAAGACCTTAAATGGGGCACCAAAAACCCTATTATGTGCCGCGACCCCGAATTCGGCGTGGTGCGCATTCGTGCCTTTGGCACCTATACGATCCGCGTCGCTGATCCGGCGACGTTCATGCGTGAAATTGTTGGCACCGATGGCGAATTCACCACCGATGAAATCACCAGCCAAATCCGCAATCTGATTGTTTCGCGCTTTACCAAAGCCGTGGCCGCCAGCGGCATTCCGGTGCTGGATATGGCCGCCAATATGGAAGATCTGAGCCAGATTATTTCTGAAAAACTCGCGCCGCAACTTGCGGAATACGGCCTTGAAATGCCGGTATTGCTGATCGAAAACATTTCACTGCCGCCCGCTGTTGAAGCCGCAATGGACAAACGCACCTCTATGGGGGTGGTCGGTGATTTGAACAAATACACCCAGTTTTCCGCAGCCGAAGCCATGACAGCCGCCGCATCCAACCCCGGTGGTTCCGGCATGGGTGACGGGCTTGGCATGGGGATGGGCATGGCCATGGCGCAAAACATGGCCGGAATGGGTGCTGCCGCACCGGTTGCAGCCGCGCCGCCGCCGCCCCCCGCTGAAAAGGTCTGGCATATTGCAAAAAACGGCAAAACCACCGGCCCGTTTTCAAAAGCAGCGCTTGGCCGCATGGCCAGCGACGGGGGCTTGAAACGTGAAACAACCGTCTGGACAGCCGGACAGGATGGCTGGATCGCCGCCGGAGACATAGACGAGCTGGCGCAACTGTTTACGGTCATGCCACCCCCGCCGCCGCCGCCTGCTGGCTAATATGGAAGACAGCCCCAAAGAACACCGCTTTCCCTGCGGGGATTGCGGTTCCGATATGCGTTATGATGCTGCGGCGTCGATGCTGGTTTGTGACCATTGCGGCAATACCGAAGCCGTGGAAAATAACCCCGATTCAAACTGGCAAATCACCGAGCAGGATTTTCATAAAGCGTTGCGCGATGAATTGCCCGAATCGGAAATGGAAACCACACGGGTATCCAAATGTGAAAATTGCGGTGCCGAGGTGGAATTCGAGGGCGAAAACCACGCCAGCGAATGCCCGTTTTGCGCCAGCCCGATCGTGCTGGATACCGGCACCAACAAACATATCAAACCCAAAGGTGTTTTGCCGTTTTCAGTGGCAGAAAAAGCCGCGCGCGATGCCATGTCTGACTGGCTGGGGCGGCTTTGGTTTGCGCCCAATAACCTGAAAGAATATGCCCGCAAGGGCCGCAAGATGCAGGGTATTTATGTGCCCTACTGGACCTATGACAGCCAAAGCGAATCCGATTATCGCGGCCAGCGCGGCGATGCCTATTATGTTAATCGCACCGTGGTGGTGAATGGCAAAACCGAAACACGACGCGAACGCAAAATCCGCTGGCGGCCCGCATCGGGGCATATTTCCAGGTTTTTTGACGATATTCTTATTCTGGCATCAAAAAGCCTGCCCAAAAAATATACCGACAAACTGGCCCCGTGGGATCTTTCCGAGCTGGAAGCCTATAGCCCGGATTTTCTGGCAGGTTTCAACGCCGAGGCCTATTCCGTGCAATTGGCCGACGGGTTCGAGGAGGCCAAAATCATCATGGACCATGAAATCCGCCGCCTTGTGCGCCGCGATATCGGCGGCGATGAACAGCGCATATCGCGCCTTGATACACAGCTAAGCGACATCACCTATAAACATGTGCTGTTGCCGGTCTGGCTGGCGGCTTATAAATATAATGGCCAGACATTCCGCTTTGTTGTCAATGGCCGCACCGGCAAGGTGCAAGGCGAACGCCCGTGGTCCAAGGCGAAAATCGCGCTGGCGGTTGTGGCAGGGCTGATTATCGCCGGTGCCGCAGTTTATTTTATTCAAGCCAATCAATAAAGCATATAAAACCGCCTAAGCTTTTGCTCGGGCAGTTTTATATGGTATCAATCAGTTCAATAATAAGTACGCACAAGGTGAAACAATTACACGGCGGCACTCAATACTTTCCTTGTGCGTGCCTACACTATGCCAGAGAATTCAGGTCAAAATGTGGCAAGGCTCGGCGTTTTTTGTCACAAATGCGTTTTCTTACGTTAGGTAATGTAATTTTTTGACCATTCCTCATTGTTCAGGTTAAAAACTCTTCTAAAAGCCGCTAATTTGAAACCTCAATGTTCGGATCAAACCAGGGTTACCCTTCAAAACAGGGGGTGATTCTTTTCCGCCCTTTCAATCAGTTGAAAGCCAGACCAAACAGCAAAACTGCCGCGCCCTATCGGTTAAACAGCTCTTTTATGTCATTCAAAAAATAGGGGCTGGATTCGCGGGGAACGGCGACCGGCCTAATAGTTTCTTCGTATGCTTCCTGATCTCGATCCCCATACCAGTTCAGGTTCGGGTGACGTTCTGCATCCCGATCAAAAAGAATAAAGCTGCAATCAAGCTTTAATGCCAAACCATAACAATCAATGATATCCGAAGGGTATGGCTGCCCTGAAATGCTGCGTTCAGCGGCGTCGCGCACGTCGATAAACCAGCCATAGCTGCTGCCTTTTACCGCAAATGGCAGGCTGCATGGTTTTCCGATAAAGAAATTTACCGAATCCTCACCAAGCCGTTTTCGGGTATCTTCGGTTAGATGCCCGGTGGAAATATCCAGCATATATCGAATAAAAAGCGACATCAGTTTACCATCCAATGATCTGTTGACTAGGTTCAACATCTTGGATTGCGGTAAGCAAAGCGTTAATCAAGCGACATTGTTTGCTGTAAAATTGGCTAAAATTTATAAATAAACCCCGCCAGCGGACCGGCGGGGTTTGTTATATTTTATTGGCTGATACGGCCGTCAAGATAAGGCGTATAAGCACCCTGTTCCAGCATATAGTCGGCAACAACATTTTCGAGGCTCGGGCCAAAATCATAAGCGTTCATGGCATCGGTTTCAAAAATATCATAACCATCACCGCCACCGCGCACATAGTTGTTGGTGACAACCCCGTAAACCGCGTTTGGATCAATCAAGGACCCATCCGCAAGGGTGACTTCCGTGATGCGCGAACCGGGTGCCGCAGTGGCATCCCACACAAACTGGATACCGGCAACCTGCGGGAACCGGCCTGCGCCGTCTTCAACTGCGCTTACGCCATTTTCAAGCGCGGCAATAACACCGGCACCTGTGATCTGGAATGTTGCAAGCGTGTTCTGGAATGGCAAAACCGTAAGGACTTCACCCATGGTTACTTCGCCCGCATCGATGCTGGCACGCAACCCGCCGCCGTTTTGAATGGCAATGGTAACGCCTTGGCCTGCAACACGGTCCAGCATTGCGTCGGCAACCAGATTACCCATCTGGCATTCACCCGCACGACAACTGCCACGATCACCGTCAATTGGTTCGGTGGTTTGGGCAACCACACGGCTGCGGATTTCTTCCAGAGGTGCGGCCAGTTCAGCAATGCGGGCAACCGCATTTGCGTCTTCGGCAACGCCGCCATCCATGGCAATTGGCCCGCCAGAGGTCGAGATGATAACACCTTCATCATCAAAAACCAGATTCAGCTCGCCCAGATATTTGCCATAGGCATATGCCGAAACAATTGCCGTGGTGCCAACCATTGTCGGGTACGGGCCTTCGGCGCGGTTGCTGTCATTGGAAAGAAATGTGTTGGTATGGCCACCGACAATCACGTCAACCGCCGGAACAGCCGCCGCAACCGCCTGATCAACGCCGTAACCGGAATGGGAAAGAACGATAATTTTGTTCACACCCATTTCTTCCAGAATGGCAACTTCAGTAGCCACCGCATTGATAGGGTCGGTGAAGACAACGCCCGGTCCGGGGCTTGCCAGAATATCGGTATCATGCGGTGTTAACCCGATCAGGCCGATTTTCTCGCCGCCAACCTCCATCACTGCAGATTTAGCCAATTTTCCTGCCAGCAATTCTTCGCCGCTGACATCGGCATTGGACATCAGGATCGGAAAATTGATTGTATCCATGAACCCGCGTAATACTTCGGGACCATCGTCAAATTCGTGGTTGCCCACGGTCATGGCGTCATAGCCCAGCAGGTTCATGAATTCGGCCGCCATTGCGCCTTTGTAATAGGTGTAAAAAAGCGTGCCCTGAAATTGATCGCCACCCGAAACAAGGATGGAATTTTCAGCGCGTGCGCGGGCATCGGCCACAGCCGTTACCAAACGGGCTGAACCGCCGAAACATTCGCCAGCGGTATTGTCTTCGGCAGAACACGGGCTATCGTATTTGCTGATCGGTTCAAAGCGGGCGTGAAAATCATTGGTGTGCAGCACGGTCAGGCTATACTGGGCCATCGCCGCCCCGGCTGTCAGTGTCAATGCAGCAGCCGAAAGCAGAATCGATTTATAGGACATGTTTTTCTCCTGTTGGTTATTATCAGGGAATGTTAGAGCATTCCCAAAGCTGCGACAAACAAGAAATGCACTTTGGCTGGTTAAATAGGGGCAAAGATCAGGAATATGAAAATTTACAAGATATTTACGGCGGATGAGTGGGCGGAGCTGCACATTAATGGCAAAACCAAAGGTGCCGCGATTGATCTGGCCGACGGGTATATCCATTTCTCAACCGCACAAACCGTGGCTGAAACCGCAGCAAAGTATTTTGCAAATGTCAGCGGGTTGATGATTTTGGCCGTAGAACCGGATCATTGCACCGATCTGAAATGGGAGCCATCGCGCGGAGGCATATTATTTCCGCATCTTTATCGGGAATTGACCCTGAAAGATGTGATATGGGCCAAGCCCCTGCCCTGCACCAGCAATGGTCATGATTTTCCCGCAGGTATCTTGTGAAAACCATGTTGGAAAAACTGGGTATGCCATTCGTGCATTTGCTTGACCCTGAAACTGCACATGGGTTGGCCTTGCGCGCCATGGGTATGGGGTTAACAGCCAAACCCGGGCCAATCACATCATCGCGCCTGAAATGTGAAATTGCAGGGTTAAGCCTGCCCAATCCGGTGGGGTTGGCTGCGGGGTTTGATAAAAACGCCACGGCCATTGCACCGTTATTGCAAACCGGATTCGGGTTTATCGAGGTTGGCGCGGCCACACCAAAACCCCAACCCGGCAACCCCAAACCCCGCCTGTTTCGCCTGAGCGAGGATCGCGCCGCAATCAACCGTTTCGGGTTTAACAATCAGGGCGCTGATGCCATCGCCGCGCGGCTGGAACGCCGCCCCAAAACCGGCATTGTCGGCATTAACCTTGGCGCCAATAAAACCAGCGCTGACAAATCTGCCGATTTTGCCTCGGTGCTGAAAACCACCGGCCGCTTTGTTGATTTTGCCACGGTAAATGTTTCCTCGCCCAACACCGAACGCCTGCGCGATCTGCAAGGCAAAGCCGCATTAACCGCGCTGTTAAACGGCGTGATGGCGGCCAATAGCACCCTTGAAAACCCCATTCCGGTATTTCTCAAAATCGCGCCGGATCTAAGCCAGACCGAACTGGAAGACATTGCCGAAGCCGCGCTTTTAACCGGTATTTCCGGTATTATTGCCACCAATACCACCCTGTCGCGCGATGGTTTGCAAAGCCCGCACAAGGAACAGGCTGGCGGGCTTTCGGGGGCGCCTTTGTTTGAAAAATCCACCCGGGTATTGGCGCAGCTTTCGCAAATGCTGAATGGCCGTATCCCGTTGATCGGGGTCGGCGGCATTGGCGATGCTGCGGATGCATATGCAAAGATATGTGCAGGGGCCAGTGCGGTTCAGCTTTATACCTCTATGGTTTATGGGGGCACAAAGGTGGTGCGCGATGTTGTCCATGGGCTGGACGCGCTGCTGGAACAAAATGGCCATGCCAATATCAGCACGGCAATTGGCACAAAAACAAAGGAATGGTTATGAGCGACGTTAAAATCTGGCATAATCCTAGATGTTCAAAATCCCGTGCGACACTGGCTTTGTTGTTGGAAAACGGGGTTGAACCTGTGGTGCTGGATTACCAAAAAACCCCGCCCAGCGCAGAGGAATTGCAACAGGTGATCAAAGCCTTGGGTATTTCCGCGATTGATCTGGTGCGCGTTGCCGAGACCGCCTTCAAGGAAAGCAACCTGACCAAAAACAGCAGCGACGCAGATTTGATCAAAGCCATGGTCGCGACGCCAAAGCTGATTGAGCGCCCCGTTGTCATCAACGGCACCAAAGCCGCCATAGGCCGCCCGCCGGAATCTGTGCTTGAAATCCTTTAGCCGCGCGCCGCGGCTTCCAGTGCTGGATAATAACGCATCAAGGTTAACGTCCGCGCCACATAGCTGATTAATAATGCCAGCCAAATGCCGTGATTGCCCATCAATGGCAGCAACACAACCATGGCCAGCACAAAGATAATCGCTGACTGGAACATGGCGTTGCGCATATCACGAGACCGCGTCGCGCCGATAAAAATCCCGTCCAGCACCCAACTGGA
This sequence comes from Paracoccaceae bacterium, assembly GCA_026982575.1. Taxonomy (GTDB): domain Bacteria; phylum Pseudomonadota; class Alphaproteobacteria; order Rhodobacterales; family Rhodobacteraceae; genus UBA3077. Next base: position 11,812 of record JALSGU010000077.1, read on the forward strand.
AAACCCGACAATCGGCGAGATCACCATCCACGGCAAATAAATCGCCGCCGCCTGCTGCACCTCGACCGAGGTGGCCATAAGTTTGATCAGCCATATCCCGAACACCCCGAAAAACACCGCCATCAGCAGTGAACCTACCCCTGCCCAAACCCCTGTCATAACAGCGGTTCGCCGGATGTTCAGGCGTGATTTCGCCCCCATCGCAACCCCGACCAGCGATTCCGCCGCAATGGCAAACCCGTCCAGCCCATAAGCGGTAATATTAACAAACTGGAGCAATATCTGGTTGGCCGCCAGCGTCACATCCCCGCGTGAAGCGCTAACAAACATGAACCCGATCAGCATCACCTGCAACAGTAAGGATCGCAGCATGATATTACCATTTACCGAAGCCATGGCCTTTATTTTTACGCGGTCAAATATCCGCACCCAGTCGCGCCACTGGTCGCCCTTGAACACAGCCCTGCACAGATAAAGCGCCAGAAAAAGCCCGCTCCATTCAGCGATTAGCGTGGCAATCGCCACCCCTTCTACACCCCAGCCAAGGCCCAGCACAAACCACAGATCAAGACCAATGTTCAGCCCGTTCATCCATAGCTGCAACAACAGCATCGCGCCGGTGCGTTCATGGGCAATCAACCAACCCGAAAGCGCATAAAACATGATCGCGGCGGGGGCGCTCCAGATACGTATCCCCATATAACTGCGCGCCATGCTCTCCACTTCGGGGCTGGCAGGGGTTGCGGCAAACACCCCCCAGAATATTGGCAATTGCAGCAAAAGCAGGGCAATACCGGCAATGGCGGCCACGATCAGGGCGCGCATCACCAAAGCGCCGGTCTCACCCTTGTCGCCTGCGCCGCGCGCTTGCGCCACCAAACCGGTGGTGCCCATGCGCAAAAACCCGAAGGCCCAGTAAAGCGCGCCAATCACAATCGCACCGATGCCCACCGCCCCGATGGGTGCCGCCTGCCCCAATTGCCCGACAACGCCGGTATCAACCGCGCCAAGAATTGGCACTGTGGCATTGGAAATCACAATCGGAATTGCAATTTTCAGGATGCGTTTATGGGTGATTTCAGAGCGCTTACAGTTCATATTGAATCCCAATTCACTGCCTTTCGCTTCGCTCAAACGCGAATTGCGATGAAACCTTTTCCAAAAAAAACTGGAAGCGCTTTAGTCATCCGCTTGGGGCATTAAAAAATGCCCCGTTGCCTGCGCAAACAGCTTTTGGCGGTTATCCTGCCATGCCTCCACATGCACGCTGGCAAAACGGCGGCCGGACCGGTTAACGGTGGCGCGCGCATAAGCATCACGCGGCAGGCCGGAGCGCAAATAATCAATGGTGAAATCAATGGTTTTTGGCATGGCGCGCGGGCCGGTTGCGCCTGCTTCCATTTGTGGCCAGTAAATCGCCCAAGCCAGTTCGATTTGTGCGGCTATTTCCAGAAACGCACCCACCGCGCCGCCGTGTAATGCCGGCAATATCGGATTGCCGATCAGTTTTTGTGAAAAAGGCAACATTGCCGTCAGCTCATCGCCACGCCGGTCAAACACGATACCCAGATGTTCAATATAGGGAATACCCCCCGCCAGATGCGCCAATGCGGTATCGCGGCGTTGTTTGATAACCTGCACCGGTTCGGGTTTATTCCGTGCCATTTTTTCGCCCCTCGACTGTAAAAGCACCGGCGGCCATGGCCACCGGATCATCGCGCTCATCAAACGCGCTGGCCCGCACAAACGCCACCGAGCGCGTAACCCGATAACATTCGGCAGTTGCGGTAATGCGCTGCCCGGGCGTGGCCGGACGCATATAATCAATGCGCAAATCAATAGTGGCCGTGCCGCCGGTGGATTGCGGGTGCGAAACCACCGCTGCCCCCGCCGCTGTATCCATCAAGGCCGTAACCACGCCGCCATGCAACACGCCGGTATCCGGGTCTCCGACAAAACGTTTATCATAGGCGATTGACATGGTGGCCTTGCCCGGCGCCACCGCATCCACGCGCATGCCCAGATCAACCGCATGGGGCAAAGCCGAAATAAATTGCTGGGCCAGTTTCAGTTTTCGGTCTTGTGAATCGCTCATAGGTACACCTTGATTCTGCTGAACCCGATTTGGGCATAATGCGCTTGCTTTTTCCAGCGCAATCGTTAGTTTGCGATTGAGAATAATTCGCAACTTCAGGTTTACCATGTATCCGATACGCACAGCCGCGCGGCCAGGCAGCACCCCCGAACGTTTTGGTCCGTTCAAAGCCAAACGCCTTCCGGTGGTTATTGCTTTGCTGATACTGGCTATTTTTCCGGGTGAAATCGGTGAACTGACCCGCTCCTTGATGACTGACGCATATGTGCAGGTAAGCGCTTTTGTTGCCACAACCTTGTTAATATTTTACGGTGTTGAACGGATTTTCAAATTTGAACTCGGCGCAGCCTTGCGAAACTCCAGACATTTTCAAATTCCCCTATCGGCCTTGCTGGGCGCTATCCCCGGCTGCGGTGGCGCGGTTGTGGTTGTGGCGGCCTATACCTCGGGAAATGTCAGCTTTGGCGCGGTTGTTGCGGCGCTGACAGCCACGATGGGGGATGCGGCCTTTTTGTTGATCGCAGTGCGCCCCGACATCGCCATGGTTGTGCTGCCGCTTTCGTTTGTTGTTGGCATTATCACGGGGTTTGTCGTTAATAAAATCAACAAGACCGATTATCTGGGCAACACCGCCGCCAGTTGTGAATTTGCGCCCCTGATTGGCAAGCTACGCCTCAAGGACATGGTTTTTGTGGCCATGGTTATTCCCGGTCTTGCCGTTGGCATAACCCAGCTATTGCAACTGGATCTTGTCGCGACCTGGGGCATCTGGTTGCCGGTTATTGGCCTTGGTGGCACCACAATCAGCCTGTGGATGTGGTCAACATCAACCATTCAGGCCATGACAAATATTAATGACACCCCCCTGACCCGCGCAGCCGAGGAAACCAGTTTTATCGCTATCTGGGTGATCGGCGCTTATCTGGCCTATGATTATATTGTGCTGTTTTCCGGCCTTGATCTGGCAGCGTTGTTTTCATCCATTGCGCCGCTTTTGCCGCTAATGGGGATCATCATCGGGCTGGTTCCGGGCTGTGGCCCGCAGCTTTTGGTCACGACCATGTATGTTAACGGGCTTATTCCATTTTCGGCCCTGCTTGGCAATGCGATATCAAATGATGGTGACGCCCTGTTTCCCGCCATTGCGCTGAACCCCAAAGCCGCGATCATGGCCACGCTTTATTCCACGGTTCCGGCCTTTATCCTTGCATACGGGTTTTATTTTCTGGCACCGGACTTCATGTAACTCCTTGGGTTGCAAGGATTTACGCATCCCATCAAAGCTTGCTGACGTTAACGTCAACTTCCCCTCTTGAAAAGGTTGATTTTTTCCTGTATATTTGTGAAACTCAAGTAACAAAGCCAAGGAAGCCCCTATGTCTGATGCTACTTTTACAATCGGTGAAATGTGTGACGCATTTGATGTCACCCCCCGGACTTTGCGTTTTTACGAGGCCAAAGAACTGCTTTTCCCGATCCGAGAGGGCCAAAAGCGGCTTTTCACCAAATCTGATCGCGCGCGCCTGAAACTGATTCTGCAAGGCAAACGGTTCGGTTTCAGTCTTGAGGAAATCCGCCAATTGCTGAACCTTTATCATATTGGCGACCAGCAAACCACGCAGCTAACCCGCACTTATGAATTGGCGCTGGAACATCTGGCAACCATGGAAGCCCAGCGTGACGAGCTGGATAACGCCATTGAAGACCTGAAAGAACAGCTCCGCTGGGGCGAAAAAGTATTACAAGAACGCGGCGTCAAAGCCGCAGCCGAATAGGAAGATATCATGGCCATTTACACCCCGCCCCTTAAAGACATGGAATTCATTTTGCACGATGTGCTGAAGATCCATGAATCCGACATCCCCGGTTATAGCGACCTTGACCGTGATTTTTCCGGTGCCATTCTGGAAGAGGCCGGCAAAATCGCCCGCGATGTGCTTTTGCCGCTGAATGCGGTTGGCGATTCCGAGGGCTGCAAGCTTGAAAACGGCGTTGTTCGCACCCCCTCCGGTTTTCAGCAGGCATTCGACATGATGCGGGATGGCGAATGGACAGGCCTTGGTGCCGACCCCGAATATGGCGGCCAAGGCATGCCTTATCTGGTGCATACTGCGGTCAGCGAAACCTTTGTCTCGGCCAATATGGCGTTTAACATGTATCAGGGCTTAACCCTTGGCGCATACGAGGCCATTCATGCCCATGCATCCGATGCGCTAAAACAAAAATTTCTGCCCAAAATGGTATCTTGTGAATGGACAGGCACCATGAACCTGACCGAGCCCCATTGCGGCACCGATCTGGGCCTGTTGCGTTCCAAGGCCGAACCGCAAGCTGACGGGTCATTCAGGATTACCGGCCAAAAGATATTTATTTCAGCCGGTGAACATGATTTGTCTGAAAACATCATCCATCTGGTTTTGGCCAAAATTCCGGGCGGGCCTTCTGGCGTAAAAGGTATTTCGCTGTTTATCGTGCCTAAATTCATTGTCAATGACGATGGATCGCTGGGGGCGCGCAACGGGGTTTCCTGTGGTAATCTCGAAGAAAAAATGGGCATTCACGGCAATTCAACCTGTGTAATGAATTTTGACGATGCCACCGGTTATCTGGTGGGGCAGGAACATAAAGGCCTGCGCGCCATGTTTACCATGATGAACGCCGCACGGCTGGGGGTTGGTTTGCAAGGGTTGTCGCAAGCATCTATTGCGTATCAAAATGCGGTTGAATATGCGCGGGATCGCCTGCAAGGCCGCGCGGTTACCGGCACCCAAAACCCCGATGGCCCTGCGGACCCTATTATTGTGCATCCCGATGTGCGCCGCGCGCTGATGGATCAAAAAGCCTTTGTTGAAGGCGGGCGCGCATTTTTGTTATGGGGCGCCATGCTGCTGGATGATGGTCACCTGAACGGCAATAAGGATTCCGAGGGTGTGCTGTCATTGATGACCCCTGTGATCAAAGGTTTTTTAACCGACAAGGGGTTTGATTGCACCGTGCAGGCCCAGCAAATATTCGGCGGCCATGGTTATATCGAGGAACAGGGCATGTCGCAATATGTGCGCGATGCCCGCATTGCCATGATATACGAGGGCGCAAACGGGGTTCAGGCGCTGGACCTTGTGGGGCGCAAGCTGGCCACAGACGGCGGCAAACATGTGATGGCGTTTTTTGACATCGTAAAATCCTTTATCAAGGAAAATGAAAGCAGCGAGGCATTAAATGCCGATTTCCTGCAACCACTTAAATCCGCCAGCAAAGACATGCAGGCGGCGGGGATGTATTTTATGCAACATGGCATGAAAAACCCCAATGCGGCGCTGGCGGGTTCAGTTGATTTTATGCATCTTTTCGGGCATGTTTGTCTGGGGTTGATGTGGGCGCGCATGGCAAAAGCATCAACCGAAGCGTTGGAAAAGGGCACCTCCGACCCCGAATTCCACGAAACCAAACTGGCCACCGGGCGTTATTATATGGCGCGACTATTACCCGAAACCGCGCTGCGACTGACGCGCATCAATACCGGCGCTGACCCGGTGATGGCCTTGGCTGCGGAAAATTTCTAATGACCTTATCAAACCTGCCTTCAACATGGATGAGCGACGAACATAAAATGGTCGATGAAATGACCTTTCAGTTCATCACTGAAAAATGGCAGCCAAGGTTTGAAAAATGGCGCGCGCAGGGGATGATGGACCGTGATGCGTGGCTGGAGGCCGGTGAAATGGGCCTGCTTTGCGCATCAATCCCCGAAGAATACGGCGGCGCGGGCGGTGATTTTGGCTATGACGCCGCGATTTATATGGCGGCGGGACGAGCCAATTATGCCAGTTGGGGCAACGGCATTCATTCCGGTATCGTGGCGCATTACATTCTGGCTTATGGGACCGAAGACCAAAAACAACGCTGGCTGCCAAAGATGGCCACCGGCGAACTGGTGGCAGCATTGGCCATGACCGAACCATCCTGCGGGTCGGATATGCAAAACATCAAAACCCGCGCCATCAAAACCGGCAATAGCTATGTAATGAACGGCGCCAAAACCTTTATCACCAATGGTCAGGTGGCTGATTTAATTCTGGTCGCCTGCAAAACCGACCCAACGGAAAAATCCAAAGGCGTGTCGTTGATGATGGTCGAGGCCAAAGATGCCGAGGGCAACGGTTTTACCCGCGGGCGCAATCTGGATAAAATCGGGTTGAAAATGGCCGATACTTCGGAATTGTTCTTTGAAGACCTTGAAATCCGCCCTGATAACCTGCTCGGGTCCGAGGAAGGTCAGGGGTTTTACCAGATGATGGAGCAATTACCCCAAGAACGCCTGATCATCGGGTGCGGGGCCGTGGGTGCCATGGAAGCGGCTGTTGCCCAAACCATTGACTATTGCAAAACCCGCGAGGCATTCGACGGACCGCTAACGCAGTTTCAAAACACCCGTTTCAAGCTGGCGGAATGCAAAACCAACACCGTTGTTGCGCGGTGCTTTCTGGACAGTTGCATTGACGCGCTGATAAGGGGCGAGCTGGATGTAGATACCGCTGCCATGAACAAATACTGGCTAAGCGACCTGCAAGGTAAGGTGCTTGACGAATGCCTGCAATTATTTGGCGGTTATGGCTATATGATGGAATATCCGATTGCCGAGATGTGGACAGATGCCCGCGTGCAACGCATTTATGGCGGCACAAATGAAATCATGAAAGACCTGATCGCGAGGAACCTTTGATGAAACTTTATTGCTTTGCCCAATCCGGAAACGCCTATAAGGTTGCGAATTACCTGAATGTTGCGGGCATCCCGTGGCAGCAAGAATTTGTCGATTTTTTTGCCGGAGAAACCCGTAGCCCAAAATACCTTGCCATCAATGAAATGGGCGAAGTGCCGGTTATGAAAGATGGCGATATAACCCTTTCACAATCCGGTGTTATACTTGATTATCTGGTTGGAAAAACCGGGTATTTTGCCCCTGCCCCGAATGACACAAGCGAGGTGTTGCGCTGGGTATTATGGGACAATCACAAAGGATCCAGCCAATTCGGCATGACGCGGTTTATCAATAATTTTCTGGCCGAGAAACACCGCAACGCCGATGTAATCGCTTTTTCCATGGGCCGTTGCCGCGCTGCGCTGACCACGCTGAACGCACATCTTGAAAACCGTGACTGGATGGTGGGTAACACCCCCACAACGGCTGATTTTTCATGCTCGGGATATTTGTTTTATGATGAACCCTTTGGCATGGAGCGTAGTAATTACCCGCATATCGAGGCTTGGCTGGAAAACATCCGCCAATTGCCAAACTGGAAACACCCTTATGACTTGATGCAGGGCCACCCCCTGCCCCAGAATTAACCGGAGGAAACAATGACCGAAGCCTATATATATGACGCCGTGCGCAGTCCGCGTGGCAAGGGCCGCAAAGATGGATCGTTAAACGAGGTCACATCCGTGCGCCTTTCTGCCAATATTCTGAATGCATTGGCCACCCGCAACAATCTGGATACCGAAGCGGTTGAAGACGTGATCTGGGGCAATGTCACCCAAGTAATGGAGCAAGGCGGCTGTTTGGCGCGCAGCGCGGTGCTGCTGTCGGATTATGCCGAGAGCGTTCCGGGCCTGAGCATTAACCGTTTTTGCGCCAGCGGCATGGAGGCGACAAATATTGGCGCCAACCAAATTCGCGGCGGTGCGGGGCAGGCATATGTAACCGGCGGCGTTGAAATGATGGGCCGCGTGCCGATGGGATCAGACGGGGCCGCCATTGCGGTTGACCCCGAACTGGCCATGAAAACCTATTTTGTGCCGCAAGGCATTTCTGCCGATATTATCGCGACAGAATACGGCTTTTCGCGCGAAGATGTTGATGCTTACGCCATGGAATCCCAAATCCGCACAGCGCAAGCCATCAAGGAAGGCCGTTTTGACAAATCCCTGATCACCATCAAGGATCGCAACGGCTTGACCATTCTGGATCATGACGAATTCCCCCGCCCCGGCACCGATATGCAATCCTTGGCTGGGTTAAAAGCCGCGTTCAAGGATATGGGCGAAAATATGCCCGGATTTGATGCGGTAGCCTTGCTGAAATACCCGCATCTGGAGCGCATCAACCATGTGCATCATGCGGGCAATTCATCGGGGATTGTGGATGGTGCGGCGGCTATTCTGGTTGGCTCAAAGGAATTTGGCGAAAAATACGGGCTGACGCCGCGTGCGCGCATTCGTGCCACCGCCAAAATCGGCAGCGATCCGACCATAAACCTGACCGGCCCTGTGCCGGTAACCGAAAAAATCCTTGCTGAATCCGGTATGAATATCAACGATATCGACCTGTTCGAGGTCAACGAGGCCTTTGCCGCCGTTGTGTTGCGTTTCATGCAGGCGTTTGATGTTGATCATTCAAAGGTCAATGTGAACGGCGGCGCTATTGCGCTTGGCCACCCGCTTGGCGCAACGGGCGCGATGATTATCGGCACTGCCCTGGATGAACTTGAACGCAGCGGCAAAGGCACTGCTTTGGCCACGCTTTGTGTGGCTTCGGGCATGGGTGCGGCAACTATTATCGAGAGAATATAACATGACACAGCAATTTTTCTATGATCTAGACAATGACGGCGTGGCCACCATCACATGGAACCAGCCCGAAACCAGCCTGAACCTGATGACCCAAGAAGGCTTTGAACAGCTCAACGGGTTTGTTGATGACGCGCTGGCGGATGACACCGTAAAAGGCGTGATTATCACATCAGCCAAAAAGGATTTCGCTGGTGGCATGGACCTTAAGGTGCTTGCCAAAATGCGCGAAGATGCGGGCGATAACCCAGCGCAAGGCGTGTTTGACGGCGTTATGACGATCCATCAAATTCTGCGCAAAATTGAACGCGCCGGCATGGACCAAAAAACCAACAAAGGCGGCAAACCTTTTGCATGGGCCAGCCCCGGCACAAGCGCCGGTATCGGCATGGAAATCGCGCTTTCCTGCCATCGTCGCATTGTGGCCGACAACCCCAAGGCCAAGCTGGGCTTGCCTGAAATTCTTGTGGGTATTTTCCCGGGGTCCGGTGGCACTACGCGGCTGGTGCGGATGATGGGGCCAATGATGGCCGCGCCGCACCTGCTGGAGGGCAAAATGCTGTCCCCCGCCAAATCAAAGGCCGCAGGGGTGATTGACGAGGTGGTTCCAGCTGATCAATTGCTGACCCGCGCCAAGGAATGGGTGCTGGCCGCCACCGATAAAGACATCCTGAAACCATGGGACGCCAAGGGTTATAAAATGCCCGGCGGCGCGCCTTATCATCCGGCTGGCTTTATGACTTTTGTTGGTGCCAATGCCATGGTGCATGGCAAAACCCAAGGGGTTTATCCCGCCGCCAAAGCCATGCTTTCGGCGATTTATGAAGGCGCGTTAACCGATTTTGATACTGCTATTCGTATCGAGGCGCGCTGGTTTACCAGCGTTATGCTTAACCCGTCATCAGCGGCGATGATCCGGTCATTATTTGTCAATAAGGGTGCGCTTGAAAAAGGCGCGGTGCGGCCTGATGTGGCTGATCAATCTGTCAAAAAAGTCGGCATTATGGGGGCTGGCATGATGGGGGCCGGTATTGCCATTGTTTCGGCCATGGCGGGCATAGAGGTCGTGTTGATTGACCAGACACAAGAAAGCGCTGACAAAGGCAAAGCCTATGTTGAGAATTATCTCGACAAGGGCATCAAGCGCCGCAAAACCACGCCTGAGAAAAAAGAGGCGGTAATGGCCTTGATCACCGCCACCACCGATTATAACGCGCTAAGCGGTGCTGATCTGATTGTCGAGGCGGTGTTTGAAGATGTGGCCGTAAAGGCCGAGGTCACCAAAAACGTGCTGAAGGTTGTGGGTGCTGATTGCATTTTTGCCACCAATACCTCCACCTTGCCAATCACGGAACTGGCCAAGGCCAGCGACAAGCCAGATCAATTCATCGGCATTCACTTTTTCAGCCCTGTTGAACGCATGGCTTTGGTGGAGATCATCAAAGGCCAGAAAACCGGTGATCGCGCCGTGGCCAAGGCGCTGGATTTTGTGCGCCAGATCCGCAAAACCCCGATTGTGGTTAATGATGCGCGGTTCTTTTATGCCAACCGCTGTATCATCCCCTATATCAACGAGGGCCTGCGCATGGTGCGCGAGGGCGTTATCCCCGCCACCATTGAAAATGCCGCAAAACAACTTGGCTTTCCGCTTGGGCCATTGCAGCTGAACGATGAAACATCAATTGATCTGGGGGTTAAAATTGCCAAAGCCACCAAACTGGCCATGGGTGATGCTTACGACGATAGCGCCGACGAGGTGCTGTTCAAGCTGTTCGATGCGGGCCGTTTGGGGCGTAAATCCAGCTCGGGTTTTTATGATTACGATGAAAAAGGCAAACGCACCGGATTATGGGCTGGCCTGGCTGAAAACTGGCCGGTGGCCGCAAAACAACCCGAATTCATTGATGTGCAACACCGGCTTGCCATGGTGCAAACCCTTGAGGCCGTGCGAGCCTATGAGCAAGGCGTGCTGGAGGATATCCGCGAGGGTGACGTTGGTGCCATTCTTGGCTGGGGCTTTATGCCGTGGTCGGGCGGGCCGTTTAGCTGGCTGGATATTCTGGGATCTGAAAAAGCCGTGGAAATATGTGATGACCTGACCCAGCGGTTTGGGGATCGTTTCACTACCCCCGATATTTTACGCCAACTGGCCGCTGATGGCTTGGGCTTTTACGAACAAGTGGCCAAACGCAACGCCGCCTGAACATTGCTGCCCCGTTTCGGCGGGGCAACAAAACCCTTTTAATATTTCCGAAAATCGTCAACACTTGGCGTAAAAATTCGGGAGTATAATATGCAAGCATCCATGCAGGAATTCCCGCTTCGGGTTAGTGAAATCATTGACCATGCGGCGCTGCTCCATCCTGATCGCCCTGTCTTTGGCCGCAGTATTGAAGGGCCAATACTTGAGACCAGTTGGCGTGAAATCCACCGCGATGCCAAAAAATTTGCTGCCGCGCTGATCGGGCTTGGCCTGAAAAAGGGCGATGTGGTCGGGGTAATGGCGTGGAATACGCCCCGACATCTTTCGGTCTGGTATGGCATTCCGGGCGCGGGCGGCATCAACCACACCCTTAATCCGCGCCTGTTTGCCGACCAGCTGGTTTATATTATCAACCACGCCCAAGACCGGTTTTTGATGGTTGATTTTGATCTGCTGCCCGTTATCGAAACCATCATCGACCAACTGCCATTGATCGAAAAAATCATTGTCATGACCGATCGCAACCACATGCCCGACAGCAAAATCCCTGATTTGCTGTGTTATGAAGACCTGATCGCAGCCCAACCAAACGGGTTTGACTGGGTGCAGGGCGATGAACATGAACCTTGCGGCATTTGTTATACCTCCGGCACTACGGGCGACCCGAAAGGTGTGGTTTACAGCCATCGTTCCAACGTGCTGCACGCCATGGCCAATTGCGCGGCTGATATGATGGGGCTTTCCTCAAATGACCGGATCATGCCGGTGGTGCCGCTGTTTCATGCCAATGGCTGGTCTATTGCCTATAGCGCGCCAATGGTGGGGGCATCTGTGGTGATGCCGGGGCGCGATATGACCCCGCAAGGCCTGTTTGAAATGCTGGAACTGGGCGTGACATTTACCGCCGCTGTGCCGACCATCTGGATGCAGCTTTTGCAATATCTGGAACAAAACAACCTGACCCTGCCCAGCCTTGAAAAGGTTATCATCGGCGGCGCGTCTTGTCCGCGCTCTGTGGTGGAAATGTTTCAAAACAAATACGGCGTGCAGGTGTTGCATGCATGGGGCATGACGGAAATGTCTCCGCTGGGGACAATATGTTCGTTCAAACCCGAGATCATGGAAATGGCGCCGGATAACCGGCTGGATATTCAGGAAACCGTCGGCCATGCGCCATTTTCTGTCAGCCTGAAAATCACCGATGATACGGGCAATGACCTGCCATGGGATGGTAAAACCCAAGGCAGGTTATGGGCCAAAGGCGCGGCGGTGGTAAAACGATATCTTAAGCAGGAGCATGATGCGGTGGATGTAAAAGGCTGGTTTGACACCGGCGATATGGCCAGCATCACCAGCCACGGTTATGTCAGAATTACCGATCGTTCCAAAGACGTGATAAAATCAGGCGGAGAATGGATTTCATCAATCGCGCTGGAAAACTGTGCAGTGGCCCACCCCGATGTGGCCGAGGCCGCCGCCATAGGCATCCCCCATCCCAAATGGGGCGAACGGCCCATTCTGGTAATTGTGGCTGGCGAAACCCGGCCAGACATATCTGAAATCATGGCGCTGATGGCTGCAAAATTTGCCAAATGGCAATTGCCCGACGATATTGTGTTTATGGCTAAAATCCCCCATACGGCGACTGGCAAAATATCCAAGCTTCTGTTACGCAAAAAACTGGCCGCGCAAAATTATATGTTACCGGTTTAACCAGTGGAATATGTATGACCGCCATCGATAAATATATCCGGCTTGAGGCCATCGGCAAATGGCGCTCCGGCCCTAATGAGCCAACCCGCGAGGTGGTGGTTTCATTTGGCAATGCCACCCTGCAACTGACCGGTCTTGACGATACCCCGCTTAGCCATTGGGCGTTGCGGGCGGTAAAACGCATCGGGTCAAAAGGCAGTGGCATTATTTATTCAGCCGATAGTCAGGGCGACGAAACCTTACTGATTGACGATGCCGAAATGATCCGCGCCATTACTGCGGTGACCTTTGAAATCGGGCAGGCCAAACCGGCAAAATCACGTTTCAAAAAATTTGCATGGCTGGGGGTTTTATTGGCGACCATTATATTGCTAAGCCAGTCACCGCCGCTGATTTATACTTGGGCGGTTAAACTTACCTCGCCGGTGCGGATGCAGGAATTTTCCGAACAGATGCAAACACAGTTATTTCAAAGCACCGATTTTACCTGCACAGACAGCCGCGCCACCCGTGCTTTGGCCGATTTTTCCCAAGCACTTTTTAGTGATTTCCCGCCGCGTATTGTTGTGCTGAAGGGGGATGCCAATACTGCATCGGGCCTGTCCGACAGCTTTGTTTATTTGCCCGTTGAACCGGTTTTAGCCGCTGAAAATGCAAGTGTTCTGGCGGCCTTGATCGCGGTTGATTATGCAATGTCACAAAGGCGCGCCCTGCTTTACCAAACCGTTCAAAACGCCGGTCCGCTGGCGGGTATCAAACATATTTTTGGCCAGAATATTACAGCAGAATTGCCGATCACCAATGCCACCCCCAATGCCGAAGATTTCATAGCCGCGCGCAACCGGC
>JALSGU010000078.1 GCA_026982575.1 Paracoccaceae bacterium
TGCGGGGTTGCATCCACCTGTTCAACAGGTTCAACCTTGTGCAGGGTTTCGACCTTGTCCTTTTGGCTGCGCACAATCTCAACCCCCAAAGTGCCCGGAATCCGGTCGAGCTTTTCGATCCTAACAAAAGCCCGTACCGCGCGTTTGTCTTCCAATATCCGTTCAGCCACCCGTTCAGCCAGTGTTTCCAGCAGGTTGATACGTTCGGTTGAAAGCTGCAATTCAATGGCTTCGGTGATGGTGTCGTAAGAAATCACCTGATCGACATCATCATCTTGCGCCGCATTATGGCGGCTGACCTCCAGCACCACGTTAAACCGGATGCGCTGGTTGACACCGCGTTCCGATTGAAACGCCCCGATTTCGACCTCGCGCTCGTAATCACGCACCGAAATCCGGTCGAGCGGGTCATTGCCCGCCGTTGCTTTTGATCGCACATTTGGCGATTCAAATGCGATTGCTGTGTCATCCATCAGAATTCCCCTTTTCCCACGGGCTGTTTATCACAGCTGTCATGCCAATCAAGGCAGGCTTGAGCGACAAAATTGCCCATTGAACAACCTGTTATTGAAAGGTTAGCATTGCTATGTAATAATTTTTGCCAACCAAGCGTTTCCAGTTCCTGTTGGAACACAGATATCACAATTTGTGTTCGAGCCAAGCGAAAGACAGAGCATTGCGAATCAATATGAACCGAAAGCGCGATAACTTTCTGGAAACAAATCAAAATCATGCACTATACTAAACTTGTTTTTCTTTCACTTGCATTGACATTTTCTGCATCGGTCGGCTTTGCCAGCTGTAATAGCCAGCTTAGCGGCTCCAAATATGACAGGCAAGTAAACGGCCAGAGCATCGACCAAGCCACATTCAATGCGGCCGTCCTGCATTATACCAATAATATCCGCTGTCAGCGCGGCCTGCGCCCCTTTACCACCCAACAAGATGTGTTAGGCGCGGCCACCACCCATGCCCGCAATATGGCATCAACCCAGACCTATGCCCATAATCTGAACATCCGGCGGGCGCGGAACCTGCGTGAAAGATTGCAGGCCCAGAATTCAAGATTTCGCGCCGCTGCCGAAAATATTTCAAAGACTTTTGTCTATTATCTCAACGGGCGCGGCTTTATTCAGTCAGGGCCTTGCAATTTCCGGTATACCGCAACCAACCAGCCCATTCCGGTGCATACCTATCGCACATTGGCGGAAGAACTGGTGACCTCGTGGTATAATTCGCCCGCTCACCGGCAAAACATCGTCAACCGCAGGCTGGACCGCATGGGCGCAGGGCTGGGTATTGTCAAAGACACTCCGCTTTGCGGGGAATTATACGCCGCACAGGTTTTTACCGGTTAAAGCGGGTACCGGTAAAAAATGTGGTCGCCGATGGTGGCAGTTTCCTGCATGGCCGATGCCCAGTGCGGGTTGACCGTGTCGGCATGATAAAATGTGGCACCACCGGTTAACACCCGCGCGCGCCCCTCGATCATCATTGCCGCCAGCTTTCCCACCCTTGCATAAGCACGGGGTTCACCGATTGATTCCAGCTTGCCATCACAAATATATGAAAACTGACAAGCATTTCGCCGCGAACTACCCTGCGAAATAACATCGCAAACCGAATCGGGAAACCGCGCTGAATCAGCCCTGTTCAAGATTACTTCGGCCACAGCCATTTGCCCCCAGATATCCTCGCCCCGGGCCTCGAAATAAATTGCTTCGGTCAGGCATTTCCATTCCGGGCCGCCGGAAGCTTCGGGCATTGCATCCAGCAGGGCAACATCGAAAATCGGAATAACCGGATCAAATTCGGTGCCGCGCCGCGATATCTGAATGGTCGAGGCCAGTATATTCGATTGCACATCCGCATCGGATTGCCCGGACAGCAATCCGCCAATCCCCCGATGTTTCGGGCGACCCGATGATGCCAGCGGCACCCCGCCAAGTTCTGCCAAACGGTCAATGGTCATGGCATTCATCACCACCCGTTCCAGTGACATCATCGCCAATATCTGGCTTTGCACCAGATCCTCCGGGTTCTGGTCGGACGAAAAGCTGACCCGTTCGGCACTGGCATCGTCGATCAACAGTAAAAACATCGCGCTGAATACCGACGTGAAAGAGGTCAGTAAAACCCAATACCATTTCGATTTTTGCACATAATCGGGAAACATCCGGCCTCTTATCACTATTACAATTCCTTATCCTCGGACATACCGAAGGCAAGTCGTCAATTCATTCTGGCCTGCAATCTCCCATATTGACTTGGCCCCTGTCTAGGGGGTTGAAGTATTTGGCCAACATTTACTCAGACATCAAGTTAAGTAATAACGGTAATTAATTGATATTAAGGAATATTCTCCACACTCAATCCTGAGCGCCAAATTGTCTCAATCGAGAAAATCCGCATCATAGCCAGATTATCAAGCCCCGTTTCGATTCGCATTTTCATCTTGGGATTCGGCAATTATACTGGCCTGCGCTGCTGCCAGCCGCGCAATCGGCACCCGAAACGGCGAACAGGAAACATAATCAAATCCGGCAACCTTGCAAAACTGCACCGAGGCCGGATCGCCGCCATGTTCCCCGCAAAGCCCCAGCGTAATGCCGGGATTGGCTTCGCGCCCGCGCGCGGCCGCCATCAACAGCAACTCCCCGACGCCTTCAATGTCCAGCGAATGGAACGGGTCTTCGGCAAACACGCCTTGCTGCACATATTCGCGCATAAACCGCCCCGCATCATCGCGCGAAAGCCCATAGGTCATTTGCGTCAAGTCATTGGTGCCAAAACTTAAAAACTCGCTGCTCTGGGCCAGATCACCGGCGCGCAATGCCGCGCGCGGGGTTTCAACCATCACCCCGAGCCGATAGGCAGGCGCATGGCCCAGCTCGGCCTCTACCTGTTTTGCCACGGCTTCGATACGGGATTTCACCAGCTCCACCTCGCGATTGGCAGATACCAGCGGGATCATGATTTCGGGAACCACAGCGCTGCCTGATTGGTTGACCTGTGCGGTGGCCTCGAATATGGCGCGGGCCTGCATTTCATAAATTTCCGGCATGGTCACGCCCAAACGCACCCCGCGCTTGCCCAGCATCGGGTTGACCTCGGCCAGTTCCGCCGCCCGCGCCATGACGGTTTCAACCGGCAGATCCATGGCATCCGCCAGTTCCTGCATTCCAGTGCGGCTGCGCGGCAAAAATTCGTGCAAAGGCGGGTCAAGCAAGCGGATGGTCACCGGCAATCCGCGCATAATTTCAAACAGTTCCACAAAATCGGCGCGCTGCATGGGCAGTAATAATTTCAGCGCGGCGCGGCGCGAGACCAGATCTTCGCTCAGGATCATTTCGCGCATCACATTTATGCGGTCCGGTTCAAAAAACATATGTTCAGTGCGACAAAGCCCGATCCCGTCTACCTTGAAATCCCGCGCTACGCGGGCATCGGACGGCGTGTCGGCATTGGCCCGCACGCCGATTGTGCGGGCCGCATCCGCCCATTCCATCAGGGTTTCATAGGCCGCATCCAGCACCGCAACATTCATCACCGGCGCGCCTGAAATCACCTGACCGGATGTGCCGTCAACACAAATGGTGGCACCCTCGCCAAACACCCTTCCGTCATCGGAAACAATGGTTTTGGCCATGCTGTCAACCCGAATATCAGCCGCCCCCACCACGCAGGGTAAGCCAAGCCCGCGCGCAATTACCGCCGCATGGCTGGTCATGCCGCCGCGCAAGGTCAGCACCGCCACGGCAGCGTGCATGCCGCGCACATCTTCGGGGCTGGTTTCATTGCGCACCAGAATACAGGCCTCGCCACGGGCTTGGGCGGCCATGGCAGCTTGGGGCGTAAAAACCACCCGCCCCACCGCCGCGCCGGGGCTGGCGGGCAGGCCGGTGCTGAACACATCGCGGGCTGCGTCTTTGGCGATTTGCGGATGCAAATGTTCGATCAGGCTGCGCGGTTCAATGCGCAATAATGCGTCTTTGTGGCTGATAATGCCGGATTGCGCCAGATCAACGGCAATGCGCACTGCCGCGCGGGCATTGCGTTTGGCGGGAACCGCATCCAATATCGACACCACGCCGTTTTCAATGGTGAATTCAAACTGGAATACCTCGCCCAGTTGGCGCGCTGCTTTGTCATAGCCAACCAGTTGGGGCAAAGCATTGGCGCACAGGGTTTCAAGCGAGCCCTCGCCGGTAATGGCCATGGGTTTGCGCGCCCCGATCAGGGCATCCTGCCCTTGGGATTGCGGCAAATACCGGCCCCGTATTTTTGCTACGCCAGTGGTATCATCCACCATTTGCACCA
>JALSGU010000079.1 GCA_026982575.1 Paracoccaceae bacterium
TGCCTTTCCGGCCCCTTATAGGCTGGACCCGAGGCGGTGTATTTCATACCTCACGATTGAACATTCTGGGCCGGTTGATCTGGAATTGCGGCCATTGCTTGGCAACCGGATTTATGGGTGCGATGATTGTTTGGCGGTTTGCCCGTGGAATAAATTTGCACAGGTAGCAGCCGATTCAAAATATTGGGCGAGGATAGAGCTGCGCTGCCCGAAACTGGCGCATCTGGCGAGCCTTGACGATGCGGGGTTCCGCGAGGTTTTTCAGGGTTCCCCCGTTAAACGGGTGGGGCGAAACCGGTTTGTGCGCAATGTTTTATATGCAATCGGCAATTCGGGAAAAATCAGCCTGATTCCCACCTGCGAGGCCCTTATGCAGGATGCAGACAGCACCGTGCAGGATGCGGCGGGCTGGGCAAGGGCGCGGATTTTGGGGGATATATGAATAAAACCCTGTTTATTTTTGGCTATGGCTATACCGCGCGGGTTTTTGCCAAAACCATGCGCGATGATGGTTGGCGCGTATCGGGTACCACCCGCGAGGCTTGCAGCACCATCCGACCGGATATTGTTCAATGGCCCGGCGATGATATTTCAGCGGCTTTGGCACAGGCCAGCCATGTTTTGATCAGCGCGGCACCCGATGAAAACGGTGATCCGGTATTGGCGCGGCTGCTGAAAGATTTCCAGCAGGCGGCCAGCCATCTGGAGTGGTTGGGGTATTTATCCACCACCGGCGTTTACGGGGATCATGGCGGTGCATGGGTGGATGAAACCACAGGCCTGACCCCTGCCACAACGCGGGGACATCATCGTGTGGCAGCAGAAAAACAATGGCTTGATGTGTTTGAAACCCATGCTTTGCCTGTGCATATTTTTCGACTGGCAGGTATTTACGGCCCTGACAGAGGCCCGTTTGCCAAAGTTCGCAACGGCACTGCGCGCTGCATTATAAAAGAAAATCAGGTGTTTAGCCGCATTCATGTTGAGGACATCGCGCAGGTGCTGCGTGCATCTATTGCCATGCCGGATGCGGGTAATATTTATAATATCTGTGATGATGACCCCGCCCCGCCGCAAGATGTGATCGCTGAAGCCGCGCGCTTGCTTGGCCTGCCTATCCCTGAACCGGTCGATTTTGAAACCGCTGATCTTACCCCGATGGCGCGCAGTTTTTATGCGGAATCCAAAAAGGTCTCCAATGTCAAAATCAAACAAAAACTGGGGGTCTCGCTGATTTACCCTGATTATAAAACCGGCCTTCGGGCCTTGTTGAGGGCCAAGACCGGTGCAGATAAATGAATCACCTCGCATTGCACTTTGAATCCCTGTAAAACCAAAGAAACAAAAGCAATAGATTCGCTGTGGGGTAATATGTCTGTAATTGGTCGATTGATCGCAACTACTTTGCTGACCGCTGGCATGGCGCCTGTGATGAATGCACAGGATTTTGCCGCCAGTTTTGGCAGTAACGGCTCGGTTGGTATCATCGATATGCCCAATGCCGTGATGCAGCCCGATGGCCAGACCAGCTGGTCGTTTATCGGCAATGGCACCATGGGCGGTGCCACGTTTAATTTCCAGCTTTTACCGTGGATAGAGGCATCAACCCGTTCAGTAGCGCTGGATGACTGGACAGCGCCCGGCGTTGCCTTTGGCGACACCGCGCTTGACCTGAAATTCCAGCTGTTTGATGAGCGTGATATGCGCCCCGCATTGGCGATCGGATTCCGGGATTTTTTATCAAACGGGCCAACCACCAGCGAATATCTGGTGGCCAGCAAAAATTTCGGGTCAAGCCTGCGGGTATCTGCGGGGCTGGGCTGGGGGCGGCTTGGAACCTATAATGGCATTGGCGAGGTGTTTGGCGCGCGCCCGGCCATGGATAACGGGATCGGGTTTGACCATATGTTTGCCGGTGACGCCGCGTTTTTTGCCGGTGTTGAATGGCAAACGCCGGTTGAAAACCTGACTTTCAAGGCGGAATATTCATCAGATGCCTATACCGGCGAACAGGTTTTTGGCGACTTTACGCGCAATTCACCGTTTAATTTTGGTTTGGAATACCGGCTGGGCAATAATATCTCGCTGGGGGGGTATTATAATTACGGGTCGGAATTCGGGTTTAGGGTAACCGTTGGCGGCAATCCCCGTGTGCCGATCACGCCGCAAGATATCGGTGTTGGCCCCGCGCCGGTAAATGCGCGCCCGGTGGATGCCAACCGGGATACCGCATGGGCAGTTAACCCCGCTGTGCAAACCGCGATGGTCGAGGCACTGGCCGATGCGCTGGCCAAAGACGGCATTCAAATCAAAGAAGGCCGCATAGACGGTTCGGTGCTGGAGCTTTATATCGCCAATACCAAATATTCGCGCAGCCCGACGGCGGTGGGCCGGTTGGTGCGGATATTGGCAGGGTCTGCCCCTGCCTCGGTTGAAATATTTCGCATTACCTTGATGGCGGGTGCGCTGCCGACCACCACATTGGAAATTCGCCGTTCCGATCTGGAAGCACAGGTAGACCGCCCCGATGCAGGCATCCGCAGCTTTGAAACCACCCAATTCAGCGATGCGCCGTTTAATATTTCTGGCGATACGGTTTGGGCCCCCGATGTTTACCCGCGGTTTTCATGGTCGATCAACCCGAAAATGCCGGTGGACCTGTTTAGCGCCGGTGGTGCTGGCCAGATCGATTTTTTGATTGTCGGCAATGCCAATTACCAGTTTTCGCGTAGTTTCGGGCTTAATCTGGCGGTGTCACAGCGTTTGGCTGGTAATATTGGCGAAGGCGCGGGGCCGTCAACCAGCCCTATCCCGCATGTGCGCAGCGATGCAGGGCTTTATGACAATACCGGCCCTGTGGTAACGCGGCTTACGGCGGATTACCTGTTCAAGGTTAACCCATCGGTTTACGGGCGGGTATCGGCGGGGTATCTGGAACGGATGTTTGGCGGGATCAGTGGCGAATTGTTGTGGAAACCCACCAACCAAAGCTGGGGCACCGGGGTTGAATTATCCTATGTCAAGCAACGCGCTTTTGATTCGATGTTCGGGTTCCAGGCATATGAAACTGTAACCGGGCTTGCCTCGGTTTACTGGAATACCGGCTTTAAGGGGTTGGAGGCACAGGTGGATGTTGGTCGTTATCTGGCCGGTGACTGGGGGGCTACGTTCAGCCTGTCGCGCCAGTTTACCAATGGTTGGGAGGTTGCCGGTTTTGTCACGCTTACGGATGTCAGCTTTGCCGATTTTGGCGAGGGCAATTTTTCCAAAGGCGTATCGCTGACCATTCCGTTTGACTGGACCTTGCCCTTTGAAAGCCGGTCTTCAATTACGGTTGATCTGGCCGGTTATGGTAATGACGGCGGCGCGCGGCTTAATATTGCCAACCGGCTTTATCCGGTTATTCGCGGGAATTCCGTAATTGACCTGAACGAAAGCTGGGGGGCTTTTTGGCAATGAAGCGTGCAATAGCAGTTTCTTTTTTGACGGTTTTTCTAGGTGCGTGTTCATCCGGTGGTGGATCAAACCCGATTCTTTCAGCTGTTTGGGACAAGGTAAAACCCGGCAGTCGCGCCGCTGCCGAAGCATTAGAAGCAGAACAGGCAGCGCGCACCCCGATTGTTTTGACCTTTGAGAAAATTCTGGATACGGGCTTGGCGATTATTCGGGCGCGGGTCGGGGATGATACCAAAGGTGTTTTGCTTTATGCACGGTCATTGAATGATGATTATGTGACCTATGCATCACAATTACAGCAAACCCTGACTTTACGCGGCAGCCTGATTACCGCCAGCCGTGGCATTGACACCGATCTGTTGGCGCTGCGCAGCGACATGGATGACCCTGTGGCGGTGTTGACAGTTCCGGCTGATTGGCCGGCCAGAATTACCCGTGATTACCATATGCCCGGCGACGGGCCAAGCGGCACGGTTTATTCTGTGACCTGCGATTTAACCGCCGGGCCGGAATATGAATTGGCGCTGTTGGACAAGGTTTTTGATACGCAAGTTATGCAATATCGCTGTGACGGGGATGGGGTCAGCTTTATCAATAGGCATCTGGTTGATGCAACCGGGCAGGTCATGCAATCCACCCAATGGCTGGGACCACGCCAAGGCAGCATAGAAATCGACGTGCTGGAACCCTTGACCATTGAATAAACAAAAAAGCGGAGGAACCGTGGCCCCTCCGCTTTGAAATATTTTGGCTTTAAGCGTTGGGAGGAGTGTCTTCCCCACTTGTCAAAGCCAATACCAGAACCCCCAGAATAACCAGCGGGATTAGCCAGCTACCGGAGCCGCCCATGGGTGCGGCTTCTTCGATCATGGTTGTTGCGTCAGGTGCAACATAAGCTATGCTTCCTGCGGTTGCGGAGGATGCAGCAGCGATTGTCGCGGCTGTCATTGCGAATAGTTTTTTCATTTCGATATCCTTTGGATAAATTTCAAACACCTAACCGGCTACATAATGTTGCCGAGGATAAGGTATGTTAATTATTAGTTGCAGAATTGCAAAAAATATCTGTTCTTTTGGTTAGTCAAGCATGTTTTGCAGATAACTGCGGCAGAAATGCATCACTTGGCGATGGTTTAATCCTAGATTAATATTACCTGTGTGCCAACTTTGCAGCGGCCGAACAGGTCCAGAATATCTTCGTTATATAGCCCGATACAGCCATTTGATGCCTGACGCCCGATTTTGCGCGTATCGTTGGTGCCGTGAATGCGGTAATATTGCCAGCTTAGATACATGGCATGGGTGCCCAGCGGGTTTTCCGGACCGGGACCGACATAGCGGGGTAAATCCGGGTCACGGCGCAGCATATTCGGGGTCGGGCGCCATTCCGGCCCCTCAACCAGTCGCACAACCGAGGTGCGACCGCGTTTGGTCAATTCTTCTGTCAAAGGAACGCTGGTGGGGTAAATCAGGTATTCTTCTTCTTCGGACCAGTAATGCAAAACCCGCCCGCGTGTGTCAGACACGATAACGCCTTTGCGAAGGTTTTCAAAATAATCACGCCAATTGAGGCTGACAAAGCTGGAGCTGACATAGCTGGGCGCAGCCAGATCCGGGGCGGTTGCCATTTCCTGGGCTTTGGCCAATGTCGGGGCCATAACGCCGGCGGCCAACATCGATGTGGTAAAGCTGCGGCGGGATAGTTTGTTTTTCATGATTCTTACCTAAAAAATCCGATTTCAGTGCTTACCATATTCAATTGTGATAAAAGGTGCAATTCACACTGCTGTTATTGTTACATAACGGTATTTGTATCCTGCCCGAATCGGGGTTAAAGACCAAGTATAAGATTTTTCAGGAGATTGATGAATGGTTCGTATTACTGCTTTGGTTCTGGCAATCGCATTGGGTCTGGCTGGTTGTGTTACGACCATCGGCGGCACTGCGTCCAACCGTATTGATCCGCGCGATGCCCATGCCATTCGTCTGAACCAGATGGATCTGGTAAATACCATTCGTGCCCAACAAGGCTTGCAGCCGGTAACCCTGTCGCCGCAACTGACCGCTGCGGCGGAAACCCATGCGCGCGATATGGCGGCGCAATTGCGGGCGTGGAATTTCGGTTCTGACAGATCATCACCGCAAACCCGCGCCGAACGGGCCGGATTTACCGGGTTGATCACCGGCGAAAACGTGGCAGAAACCTTTTTAGGTCCGGTCGAGATGTTCCAGTTCTGGTATGCGGACCCCCGCGCCAAAGCCGCAATGTTGAACCCCGCCGCAACCCATATGAGCCTTGGCTGGTATCAGGAAGAAAACGGCAAGCTGTGGTTTGTTCAGTTGATCGGCGCCCAAAGCAGTGAACCGGCGCTGGTTATGGCTGAATCACAATAGGTGTACCAACCGGCACCCTGCGCCAGATTTCTTCGATTTCGGCATTGCTGAGCGCAATGCAGCCGGCTGTCCAGTCTTCGGGGTTTCTTCGGGGGCGGCGGCCATCGCTGCCGTGGATGAAAATATCGCCGCCCGGATCAAGGCCCTTGGCGGCTGCGCGGGCGCGATCGTTCGGGTCGGGATAAGAAATGCCAAGGCTTAGGTGAAACTGGCTGTTGGGGTTCAGGCGGTCAATATAATAGGTGCCTTCGGGTGTGCGCCCGTCGCCCTCGAATTCCTTGTGGCCCTCGGGCGCAAAGCCAAGCGCAATGGTAAATCGCCGGATCGGTTCGCCGTCACGATATAGATACAGTTTTCGGCTGCTTTTGAAAACCACAACCATATCGGCCATTTCTTCATTGCCCGCGGCACGCGCGGAGCCGCTGGCGAGAACCATGGCCGCGCCGCTTATCATTGCCCTGCGGGAAATAGAATTCATAATTTTGCCCAATTGCCTGTTTTGCTTTTCCTATGCCAGAAACCGGCGCAGGAAAAGCATATTTTTTATCCTGGGCAAAACCCCACCTATTTCAGTATGGTTTCAGGCCCCATGATCGAGTTCGGCAGATAAGTGGAAATCGACGGGATGTATGTAACCATAATCAGGAACACAAACAGGATCGCCAGCCAAGGCAGGGCAGCGCGAACCACCCGCATCATCGGCATATTGGCCACCCCCGAGGTCACAAACAGGTTCAGCCCCACCGGCGGCGTTATCATGCCGATTTCCATATTGACCACCATGATGATGCCCAGATGGATCGGATCAATGCCAAGTTCGATCGCAATGGGAAACACCAGCGGCGCCACAATAATGATCAGGCCCGACGGTTCCATGAACTGTCCGCCAACCAGCAGGATGATGTTGACGATGATCAAAAACGTAATCATGCCAAAACCGGCCGAAAGCATGGCACCGGCGATTTGCTGGGGGATCTGTTCTTCGGTTAAAACATGTTTTAGCAACAGCGCGTTGGCGATGATGAACATCAGGGTTACCGTCAGCTTTGCCGCCTCGAACAGGGTATTGCGGGTGTCTTTGTGAAACCACGCAGTGATCAGCGCATGGGGGCGCATAAACAGCGACCTTGGCTTTTCGCCTTCGGCTGTCGCCAGTGGACCCATGTCTTTGTAAACAAAGCTAGAGATCAAAAACGCATAAACAGCAGCCACGGCGGCGGCTTCGGTCGGGGTAAAGGCGCCCGGTTGCCACACGATGCCTTCGGATGGCCAATACCACGGGTGGCCATAAATGCCGCCCATGATAATCACCATCAAAAACAACCCCCACGCCGCGTCGCGCCCTGCATGGAACACCTCGCCCCAGCCCAGCCATTCGCCTTTGGGCAGCTTTTTCACCCGCGCCACAACATAAATACCCACCATCAGCATGGTGCCCGCCAACATGCCCGGTATAACCCCGGCCAAAAACATGCGGCCAACCGAAACATCGGTGGCGGATGCGTAAACAACCATCACAATAGAGGGCGGAATAAGAATGCCAAGCGTGCCCGAAACCGCAATCACGCCAGCGGCAAAATCCTTGGTATAGCCGATTTTATGCATGCCTACGATAATGATGGAGCCAATCGCAACCACTGTGGCGGGTGATGAACCCGAAAGGGCGGCAAACATCATACAGGCCAGCACACCGGCAATGGCCAGCCCCCCCGAAAGGTGCCCCACCAAGGCAATGGCAAACCGGATTATTCGTCTTGCCACCCCGCCGGTTGACATAAAACTGGATGCCAGAATGAAAAACGGAATGGCCAGCAAGGTCGGGTGGGCGAACATCGCCTGAAACATGGTCTGCCCGACCGAGGCCAGCGAGGCTTCGGAATAGATCAACTGGAAAACAATAGAGCTAAGCCCCAATGAAATCGCGATGGGCACGCCCAGCAACAACAGGCCGATGACCATGCCAAACAGAATTACAATTTCCATTATTTAATCTCCCAGTGCGGCGGATTTTGCGCCCGCTTCTTTTACTTCGTCTTCGGCCTCGTGCGAAACGATCAGCGTATCGCGGTTACCGTTTGTCAGGTGGATAAATGCTTGCACCAGCCGAAACAGCAGTAAGGCAAAGCCAATCGGCAGGATGATATACGGGATAAACCGGGGCAATTTGTTATATCTTTCGCCCTCGTTCATCACCGGCTCGATAAAGCGCAGCCATTCGGGCATGGGCAGCCGGTCCATTTCATACCAGCCGCGATAATTTGTCAGTTTCATTTCCTGCAATCCGGTTGGAAACCAATGGCCGGTCGTGGCAGGCAGATTGGCAAAATTGGCGTAATAATCATAACTGCCCTTAAGCAGCAAGAACGCATAGATTATTGAAATAGCAGTGGCCAGCAGCGCCATGCGGCGGCGGCCTTTGGTGGCAAGCAGGTTGGTTACGGTATCCACCCCGATATGGGCGGTAATTTTGATGCAATAGGCCATGCCGAATAATACCAGCCATGAAAACAACACGCTGACGGCCTCCAGCCCCCAGATCAGGCCACTGTTGAACCCGTAACGCATAACCACATTGATAAAGGTAATCATGGTCATGGCGCCAAGAATCAACCCGATGGCGGTTTCCTCCAGCTTGTCGGTAAAGCGGCCGATGCCGTTGCTGTTATAATGTGACATACCTGTCCCCCAAAGAAATCCGGCCCCCGTTTCGGGGACCGGAAAGTGGTTTTACTGGCTGGCGTTGATCGCCTGCGCTGCTGCGATATTTTCAGCGCCTACGTCGCCTTCAAACTGCTCCCAAACCGGCATCATCGCATCAACCCATGCTTGGCGCTGTTCCGGTGTCAGGGAACGCACAACACCGCCCGCATCGATCACCGCTTGTTTTGCGGCCTCGTTCACGGCAAATGCTTCGGCATTACGGGTCAGGGTTACTTCGTTAAGAATGGTCAGGAACTGGTCGCGAACCGCTGGTTCCAGCCCGTCCAGCCATACGGTCGAGGTTACCACCAGATAATCGATGATCCCGTGGTTGGTTTCGGTTGTGCCGTCCTGAACTTCAAAGAATTTTTTGCCATAGATATTCGACCAGGTGTTTTCCTGCCCGTCAACCACGCCGGTTTGCAAGGCGCCGTATACTTCGGCAAATGCCATGGGTTGGGGGCTGGCACCAAGGGCTTCCATCTGGGCAACCAGAACATCGGATGTTTGCACGCGGAATTTCAGGCCCTCGGCATCGGTTGGCAAAATCAGCGGCACATTGGCCGAAAAGTTTTTCATGCCGTTATGCCAGAATTCCAGACCCATCAAGCCACGACGCGCCATGGATGCTTTCATTGCTTCGCCGGTTTCGGAGCTTTGGAATTCATCAACCGCGGCCATGTTGTTAAACATGAAGGGCAGATCGAAAATGCGGAACTGAAGCGTGAAGGCCTCAAATTTTGACAGGCTGGGCGCGGCCAGTTGCACATCGCCCTGAAGCATGGCTTCCAGCACCTGATTATCATTATAAAGCGTGGAATTCGGGAAAACCTGCATACAGGCAACCCCGTCCATTTCGGCATTAACACGTTCAGCCAGCAAAGTGGCGGCAATGCCTTTGGGGTGACGGTCGGTATTGGTAACATGGGCAAATTTAATAACGATTTCGCCTTCGTCACATGCTTCTTGTGCAAAAGCGGCATTTGCCGAGATTGTGGTCGCCGCGACAAGCGCAGCTGTGGTTAGTAAACGCATGATGTTCCTCCCAGAACTTTGAACGGCCACGGATTTTGTGGCGCTGCTTTTATTCAAACAGAGATTCTTTGAATGAAAAGAAAAAACTTGATGAAAACCACAATGGCAATAAAAGCTTTGTTTGCAACCGGTTAAGCGACAGCTAAAATCCCGGAGTATGATTTTTGTGCGGAAATCCACACAAAAATCACCCCGAAAGTGCTAAATCCTGCACAATTATCTAAAATTGGCGGGGTTTATCTTCAGGCGCTTCATGCGGTCATAAAGGGTTTTGCGCGGGATTTTCAGGTCGGCGCACACGTCTGCCATGCGGCTGGCATGTTTTTGCAAGGCCTGTTCGATCAACCGGGTTTCGACCCTGTCCATCGCGGTCGAAAGCCCGATATTATCCGGCAGCGCGTCGTGTTCATTCAACCCGATGGCCAAGCGCCGCGCATGGTTTCGCAGCTCCCTTATATTTCCGGGCCATGGTTTTGTGACAAGCCCGGCCAGTGAAAAGGGTTCGATGGCCGGAATTTCGGTATCGGATTCAAGCTGCAAAAAATGGTTCAGCAAAATACCGATATCTTCGGGGCGTTCGCGCAAGGGGGGCACCATAATGCGCGCCACATCCAGCCGGAAAAACAGATCATCCCGAAACCGGCCTTTGCTTACCATGCTTGGCAAATCCTGATGCGAGGCGGCCAAGACCCGGATTTCAAGCTGTTTGACCTGCCCCGAGGGCAATTCAAGCTGCCGGTCTTCCAGAATGCGCAGCAGGGTAACCTGCTGGTCAAGGGGCATCGCAGCGATTTCATCCAGAAACAACGTGCCCCCGTCGGCGCGGGCAAAAGCGCCCTGGCGGGTTTTGTCGCCAAACAAAACCGATTGGGTCAGACCTTGGGTTAACAACCCGCAATGAATGGCAACAAAGGGCGAGCGGGGGGTTGAAAGCTGGTGTATAACCCGCGCCGCCAGTTCTTTGCCCACCCCGGTTTCACCGGAAATCAGCGCATCGGAGCCGGAACCGGCAATGACCCGCAACTGTCTGCGCAGGTTCTGGGCAATTTCGGAGTGCCCGATGATCAAACGTTCGGCCACGTCTTCGCGGGCCAGCTGGGCCTTTAATTTGCGGTTTTCAATTACAGTGGCGCGCAGCGCGCAGGCCTGTGTGACAACCTCGCAAAGGCGGTTTCGCGATACGGGTTTTTCCAGAAAATTCAGCGCGCCCTGTTCCATGGCCCGCACCGCTGATGGCACATCGCCCTGGCCGGTCAGCAAAATAACCGGTAATTCGGGATCAATCTGTTTGCAACGCGTCAAAAGCGCAAAACCGTCTTTGCCCGGCATGCGCACATCACTTAAGACAATGCCGTCAAAATCCGCTGAAATATGGTCGGTTGCCTCGATAAAAGACGCCGCAGAAATCACGCTGAACCCGCCCAGTTCCAACGTCTGGCACAGGGCTTCGCGTACGGGTTTGTCATCATCGACCAGCAGTATTTTTTTGTTCATACCTGTGCCTTTTCAAGGGGCGCCGCATCAAGACGCACCGTAAATACAGCCCCGCCTTGCGGGTGGTTTTTGCCGGTAATATTACCGCCAAAGCTTTGCACAATGCCATAGGAAATAGACAATCCCAGCCCCATGCCTTGCGGATGATTAACGCTTTTGGTGGTGTAAAAAGGATCAAATATCTTTTCAGGGGTTTCCAGCCCCGGACCGCTGTCATGCACCACCAGCAATACCGTGCCGTTTTCCAGCCTGGTTTCAATATCAATGGTTTTTTTGATCATGCCTTCCATGGCATCAACCGCATTGGACACCAGATTAAGCAAAACCTGCTGCAAGCGCACCGGCCCGCCCCGCACCACGATGTCTTGTTCCGGTCTTTGCCAGTTTACGGTTACGCCGGCTTTGGCAATATTGGTTCGGGCAATTTCCAATGTGTCGTCAACCACCTGACACAGGCTGACATCGGTTGCGATCTCGCCTTCTTTGCGCGCAAAACTGCGCAGGTTTTTGATGATCCGTGACATCCGGCCGGTCAGAACCGCAATCCGGCCCAGATTGTCTTTGGTTCGGGAAATTTCGCCGCGCTCCAGCAATAGTGCCGCGTTTTCGGAAAATGACTGGATGGCCGAAAGCGGCTGGTTCAGCTCATGGCTGATGCCGGCCGACATTTCGCCAAGTGCGGCCAGTTTGCCCGCCTGAACCAGATCATGCTGGGCCTGCTGCAAGGATAGGTTGGCATTACTTAATTCAGCGGTGCGTTGCAGCACCCGCTGTTCCAGCCGCGCATTGGCATCTTTGCGAATGGCCAGTTGTTCGGCCAGTGCTTTTCGGCGCATTTGCAAAGACCAAAGCAACAGCGCCAATAGCGCCAGCAAAACCGCAGCAAGAATCGCGCGGAATTTGGCAAGCGCGGCAACCGGCGCCATATCCAGCAGAATATGGGCATCCATTCCGATCACCGGCAAAGGCTGGTCAATCAATAACCCAATGCTCTGAACCCCTGCAATATCGGACAGGTTCCAAAAGGTCCGCCCGAATTCAACTGTTTCTTGCGGGTCGGGCAGTTTTTGCAGCTGGCTGCCGGTATATCGGCTGGTATAAAGTGCGCTGATCCTGTCAGGTTCGGGATTACCCAGAACCCGCAAGATCAGGCTGTCGCGGTTGGCAACAAAAATCACGTTGTTTTGATCGCTGAAAAAGATAATCTCTGGGTCGCCGCGCCAATGGAGTTCCAGCGCCTCCAGGTCGCTATTGATAATCAGCGCGCCCAGAATTTCACCGCGGGCATTGCGCACGGGGCTGGCAAACATAAAGCCGCGCGGCGTGTTTTCCTGTTGCTGGGCGTGATAAAACCCCAATGCGCCGTTCATGGCCCGGACAAAATCCGGCCGGTTGGCCACTGATTCTGGCGCGGCATCTTCTCCTTCCAGCCGCAAGGAACCGGCGATGATTTTTCCGTCGATATCTGCCAGCAATATATGCTGTGCGCCGGTCATATCTGCCAAAGATTGCAACCGTTCGGGCAGGGCATTGCCGATAACGCCCTGTTCCAGTGCGGTGATAAAAATATTGTCCCGTGCCAGTGCCACCGGCAAAATACGATAGCGTTCCAGCAAACTGACCAAACGGTCGGACGCCAAAGAAAGGCTGGCGCTTCCCTGACGTTCAAGCTGGTTAAGGGCGCTGGCATACGACCAGCGCCAGACCCCGAATATAATCAGGGAAAAGCACAAAGCCGTGATAAACAGAATTCCGGTTTGCCGCAGGCGCATGTTTTATCCCGTTAAAAAACATGCAGCGTAAATGGAGCAGCGGGGTTCTGCAATGGTTAGGCATTTTCCAGATTATCTGCCGGATTCAGGCAATGATCAATTTCCGAAAATAATGTTTTGGGCTGGTTCGGGATGATAAATCCGTTTTTGGCTTTTTTTACGGCCTCGGCCTGCGCGCCCAGATCAAAACAAAAAACCGGTAGGCCGGTTTGTAATGCTTCTCGGGTGGTATAGGAAAATGTTTCAGGGCAAATGGAGGGAATAAGCCAGCAATTGACCCCGTTGGCCATGGCGATTTTTGCCAGATTTTTTACCTGATAGGTTCCGGTGACCGCGATATCCGGGTGGTTATAGGTCGGGTCCATATTGCCAATAACAACAATCCGGCCCAAATTTTCAGTGTTTAATGCCGCTGCTTGATGAATAAACTGAGCGCCTTTGATGAAACCGATATTACCCAAAACCCCGATGACTGGCGATTTATAAGGGGCAGGGTATATTTTTTGAGGAGCTTCGGTCAAATCATGGGCAATCACCCGAATTTTACCGGCATGTTGCGGGTAGGCTTTGGTGAAAATTGCCTTGCCCGAGGCTGAAAACACCTCAACCCGATGGGCGTGGTAAAGAATACGATGCCAGTTTTCACGCCACTGACCGATGCTTTTTGATGCTACCGATATAAAGCCGGTATTTTCCCGGAAACAGTTTTCGCATTCAGAACCGGTTGGCAACTTGCAAAAATCGGCATTTTGATCAAGCAGATTATAAGACGGACAGACCGGCAAAAAATCATGCAGTTGAACACATAAGCTATCTTGTTCAGGGGTGATCAACGCGCAAATTTCATCCATGAATTCAAGCGGATTCCGGGACCCGACAAGGCAGGTGTAAAAGAATTGGCGTGACCTGATCGGGGCCAAAAGCTGTTTGATTTCGGATGTTTCCGCAACCAGAGCAGAGGCAATGCCCGCTGTTGTGTGAATCTCGATTTGGTATTTTGCAACAGAAACCTTGTCGCGGATGACAATCACTGCCTGACCATTACGGATTTCTTTTTGAATGCGGTTTTTCAAATAAACCCCGACACCGCCGCCCAGTTCATGGGTCAGAAAAACCGGCACGGGCCGGCCGGTATCAATGGCGGGCAGCCCCAGCGCAAACCGGGTGGATTTAAGCGGGTCTGCGATGATAAAATTTTGCACCAATTGATCAAAGCGCGGGTAAAGACGGCTGATAACCGCGCCATTTTTGGCCAGTGCCGCCTGTTTTTCAGGGCCAAAAGATTCGCCGCCCTTGTGATGCACAAACAGATTGGTAACCGCCACATGCACCCCGCCAATGGCGCGGGTTTTCTGGCACCAGTCGACTTCTTCGCCATAACCTTTGCCAAAACGCCGGTCCAGTTGTGGAAATTTTTTGATAAACCGTTTGTTCATGCCCATGCAAAATCCGATGCCGGTGGGCATTTCAACAAAAGGCTGGCGGCGATTCAGGGTCTGGGCGATGGCGTCAATGCGGTCAACGGCACCGTCGCCCAACGGGTTGTCTTTGCCAATAACCGGCA
This sequence comes from Paracoccaceae bacterium, assembly GCA_026982575.1. Taxonomy (GTDB): domain Bacteria; phylum Pseudomonadota; class Alphaproteobacteria; order Rhodobacterales; family Rhodobacteraceae; genus UBA3077. Next base: position 14,416 of record JALSGU010000079.1, read on the forward strand.
AAGACAGAATTTCGGCATTATTTGACAACGGCGTGGTGCTGGCAATGTTGTGGTCTTGTAAAATAGGATGCATTAAGCGCGTCAGCCAGCCTTGGGGCACAAATGCATCGGAATTCAGCAGCACAACATGGCGATCCCCTGCTGCCACCAACCCCCGGTTAACCGAGGCGATAAAGCCAAGGTTTTTATCATTTTCCAGCAGCTGAACCGAAGAATCACGGGTTTTGACCCATTGGCGCAACCATGGGCGGATGGTTTTATCAGTAGAGCAATCCTCAACCAGAATAAGGCGATAGGGCTGTTTGGTGTGGGTGATTATCCGTGTCAGACATTCTTTTAACAGATCAAACGAATTGTATATCGGCAGAATAATCGCGGTTTCGGTTTGGTCGGGGGCAATCCCCTGTGCTGGTTCAAGGTCAAAAATTGACATATCAAATATTTTGACAGTGGGTTCAGGGCCACCACGCTGCATTTTTTTGTCAAGAATACCTGCGGCTTTGCGATCCCCCAAAAGCAAAAACCTGAACACCGTAACCGGGTTTTTGAAAAACAGAACCGGCAGAAAAACCATGGTTGCCAGCGCGGCGCGGCGCTTGTCAGCGTGGCTAAAAAGAACCAGATCGGGCGGGATAGTTTTTTTACCGGATTCGCGGGGCTGAATGCAAAGCAGGTCAGACGGGGTTAGCAAAACAGAAAAACCGGTTTTTCGGGATGCGGGGATATTATGCGCCCGCGCCACATCTGCGCGCGATATATGCCGTTCTAGCGGCGTGACAATGCCGTTATTTACGGCATTCAGATCAGGGCCGATATACCAGCCCGCGACCCGCATCCGGCCTGCACAGGGTTCAATTTTTTCGATATAGCCAAGGATGTTTTCACCCAGTTCCAACGCCGGGCCGCTGCGAGACAGGCTGGCACTGTATCTGGATTTGATGGTTAAAACCGTTTCGCGCAATTGCTTCATTCAATTTGCCCGCTCATAAAACCAAAATATTAGAGTGTTAACATTTACGCGCTAAAGCTTAACAAAGCCTTATGGCGGGGTTTCAAAAAGCGGTTGTTTTCGGGATGCAATCGGGTAATAGAATTGCCCTTGGCAAATTTCCGAAAGCATCCCCTATGAAAAGCAGACTGCCTGTTGTTTTTATCGTTATTACCGTGATGCTTGATTCCGTCGGGATCGGGCTGGTTATGCCGGTTTTGCCAAAAATGCTGCAATCGATCACCGGCGAAACCCTGTCGGAAACCTCGATCTGGATCGGGTTGCTGGCCTTTACCTATGCTGCCATGCAATTTTCATTCGGGCCGACCATTGGCAACCTGTCCGACAGGTTCGGGCGGCGGCCGGTATTGCTGACCGCCTTGGTGTTGATGGCCGGCAGCCATCTGGTTTTTGGTTTGGCACAATCCATCTGGTTGTTGTTTGTGGCCAGAATTGTTACCGGCATTACCGGCGCGACATTTTCAACCGCCAATGCCTATATGGCCGATATTACCCCGCCCGACAAACGTGCGGCCAGTTTTGGCATGGTCGGCGCGGCGTTCGGGGTCGGGTTTATCATTGGCCCTGCGCTTGGCGGATTACTGGGAGAGCTGGGACCAAGAGCGCCGTTTTTTGCCGCCGCTGCGGTGGCATTGCTAAATGCGGTTCTGGGGTATTTTGTGTTGCCCGAAACGCTGGCGCCAGAAAAACGCCGTAAATTCGAATTTTCGCGCTGCAATCCGTTTCGGGCAATCATGCGGTTGCGCAATGTGCCGGGCATCGGGGGCATGGTGGTGGTTTTGTTTCTGTTCGGGGTTGGTCAGAATGTTTACCCGTCGGTCTGGGCCGTATTCACCATGGAGCGCTTTGCCTTTTCAACCGGCATGGTCGGGATCAGCCTTGCCATATTCGGTCTGTGTATGGCTTTGGTGCAGGGCGGGCTGATCCGGGTAGTTATTCCGCGATTTGGCGAATGGAATGTGGCGCGAACCGGCTTGATGATCAATGCTGTTATTTTAATGGGGGTTGCGATGATTTCATCGCAGGTGCTTTTGTTTGTGTTGATGCCGGTGATGGCTTTGGGGGTGATTGCCTCGCCGGCTTTGCAAGGCATCATGTCTAAAAACATTCCGGCGGATAAACAGGGCGAATTACAAGGGGTTCTGGCATCGGTGCAGGGATTGGGAATGGTGGTCAGTCCGCTGTTGATGACCATGCTGTTTCGTGTGTTTACCGCTGAATGGGCACCGGTTTATGTGCCGGGCGCGCCGTTTTTCATGGCGGGGCTGTTGATGCTGGCGGCATTTATTTTGCTTGGCCGGTTACGCAAATAAAAAGGCCCGCACAATGGCGGGCCAATTCAGGGTTTTTATATAGGCCTAGTTTGGCAATTCGCCGTCAATGCCTTCGACATAAAAGTTCAAGCCAGCCAAGGTGCCGTCATCGGCGATTTCGCCGTCAGCCAACCAGACAGAACCATCTTGCTTGTTGATCGGGCCGGTGAACGGGTGCAAAGTGCCCGCAGCAAGCGCATCTGTTGCAGCCTGTGCCATTGCCTGAACATCGGCAGGGATCTTGTCCGAGAAAGGCGCAATGCCAACCATGCCGTCACCAATGCCGTGCCATGTGTCGGTGCTTTCCCATGTGCCGTCCATAACAGCCCTTACGCGTTCAACATAATATGGGCCCCAGACATCCAGAACACCGCTCAACTGGGCGTTTGGCCCGAATGAAGACATGTCGGAAGCCTGACCAAAGGCAAAAACGCCTTTTTCTTCGGCAATGGTCATGGCAGCAGGGGAATCGGTGTGCTGCATGATCACGTCAACGCCTTGCTCGATCAGGGCATTGGCCGCATCGGCTTCTTTGCCGGGATCAAACCATGTGTAAACCCATACGATTTTGAACTCCACGTCGGGGTTAACCGATTTTGCCGCCAGATAGGCCGCATTGATGCCGCGCACAACTTCGGGGATCGGGAAAGACGCGATATAACCGATTTTATTGGTTTCGGTCATGGCGCCAGCCACCAGACCGATAACATGGCGGCCCTCATAGAAACGTGCCGAATAGGTCGAAACATTTTCGGAACGCTTGTATCCGGTTGCATGTTCGAATGCCACATCGGGAAAGTTTTCAGCCACGTTGATGGTTGGATCCATATAGCCAAACGAGGTGGTGAAAATGATGTCAACGCCGGAACGGGCCATCTGGGTCATGACGCGTTCGGCATCGGCGCCTTCGGGCACGCTTTCAACATAGGATGTTTCAACCGCATCACCAAATTCGGCCTCGACCGCCAAACGGCCCTGGTCATGGGTCCATGTCCAGCCCAGATCGCCGATCGGGCCAACATAGATAAAGCCGGCTTTTACAGGGCCGCCGTGGGAACCCGCAGTAGCAGCCCCCGCCAGCGCAAAGCCCATAGCAGCCGCGGCCGCCAGTGTTTTGGTAAATTTCATTTCATTTCTCCGTGTTTAGTTTAATTGGCCTCAGTGCGAGGCATGGAAAGAACGTCCCAGACAGGCCGGTGCATTCAAGCTGGCCCGTTTCCGGTCAGCTGACATAATAACCAAAACGACAATTGTTACAACATACGGTGTCATCGAAAGATAGGCCCCCGAAATAGAGATACCAAGCGCTTGCAGGCTTAGCTGCAAAATGGTGATGCCACCAAACATATAGGCCCCGAGGATAACCCGCCAGGGTTTCCAGCTGGCAAAAACCACAATCGCCAAGGCGATCCAGCCTACGCCGGCGGTCATGCCTTCGGTCCATTGGGGCACGCGAATCAGGCTGACATATGCGCCGCCAAGCCCCGCACAGGCGCCGCCAAACATAATCGCACCAAAACGGATAAGCTGCACATTATATCCAAGGCTATGTGCCGCGTCATGGTTTTCACCACAAGCGCGCAACACCAGCCCCGCGCGGCTGCGGTTCAAAAACCACCATACCGCAAAGACCAGCACAATTGAAAAATAGATAATCGGATCATGGCTGAACAGCAGCTCTCCCAATATTGGAAAATCGCTTAGGCCCGGCACATCCAGCCGTTCGGCGCGCGGGGGTTTGATGCCGTTGTAATTCCGCCCGATCAATGCCGCCATCCCAAGACCGAACATGGTTAATGCCAGCCCTGTCGCTACCTGGTTGGAAAGCAGATACTGGGTAAGAAAGGCAAATAACATCGATACAACCGCACCGCCGATTGCCCCGCCAACAAAGCCCAGCATCGGGCTGCCGGTGGTGGTTGCGGCGATAAATCCGGTTACGGCGCCGATAATCATCATGCCCTCGACCCCCAGGTTGAGCACGCCCGATTTCTCGACCACCAGTTCGCCGATCGCGGCCAGCAATATCGGCGTGGCCGCCCCGATCAGCAGCACAATCATTGCCACTGCATTCAAAGATGAAAAATCCATTATACTGCCCTTCGCATCCGCTTGACGCGGTAATTGATCAATATTTCAAACCCGAGCAGGAAAAACAGCATCATGCCTTGAAATACCGTTACTGCCGCTGCCGGAAGCTGCAACATGAATTGTGCGTTTTCGCCGCCGATATATGTGCCCGCCAGAACCACACCGGCCAGCAATATGCCCACAGGGTTAAGCCGCCCCAGAAACGCCACAATAATTGCGGTAAACCCGTATCCAAGCGGGAAATCAATGGTCAGTTTGCCCGCGGCACCGGTTAGCTCGAACATACCGGCAAGCCCGGCAGCTGCACCTGAAATACCAAGACAAACCGCAATGATCACGCCGGGTTTCACCCCTGCAAACCGGGCGGCCCTCGGGGAATCTCCGGTCAGTTTTATCTGGAACCCCAGCGCGTGTTTTTGCAGCAGGAAAAACGCCATTGCCAGCAATATCAACATTACCACCCCGCCCGCATCAATGCCAAGCGCGGGGAAAACATCGGGCAAAGCGGTTGGATCATTGCGGCCCAGATTGCGGCTTTCGGGAAACCCCATACCATCGGGCGCGCGCAATACCCCTTGCACCATTTCTGCCAACAGGTTTCCGGCCACATAAACCAGCATCAGCGACACCAGTATCTCGTTGGCATTGAATTTTATTTTCAGCACTGCGGGGATCAACCCCCATAATGCCCCGCCAAGCGCAGCCGCCAGCGCCATCAGCGGCAATATCCACCAGCCGGTGCTGCCCCACAGGGCCAAACCCACGGCCCCTCCGCAAATTGCACCGATAATAAATTGCCCCTCGGCGCCGATATTCCATACCCCGGCCCGAAACCCGATCGACAAGCCCATGGCGATCAGAATCAATGGCGAGGCTTTTACAAATAGCTGCGAAAGATTATAGCTGTCGACAAACGGATCGACAAATAGCAGGTAAATCGCCCTGAACGGGTCGATGCCCATCGCCCAGAACAGCATTCCGCCGACCAGCATGGTGGCCAAAACCGCCATAACCGGCGTCAGATACAGCATGGTTTTTGATGGCTGGGGTCTTTGTTCAAGCATCAACATGGTTTGCTACCTCCAGATCACCGCCCATCATCAGGCCGATTTCCTCGATGCTCAGCCCGTCTGATGGTTGTGGTTTGCTTAACCGGCCTTCGGCCAGCACCGCGAATGTGTCGGAAATTTCCATTAGCTCGTCCAGATCTTGTGAAATAACAATTACCGCAGCGCCGCTTACGGCCAATTGCCGCAATGCCTGCCGGATCGAGGCCGCCGCCGCGGCATCCACCCCCCATGTCGGCTGGTTGACCACCAGCACTTCGGGGCTTTGCAGCACTTCTCGGCCAATGACAAATTTTTGCAGATTGCCGCCCGAAAGCGCCTTTGCCGCCACATGCACCCCGGGGGTGCGCACGTCGAATTTCTTGACTATTTCTTCGGCAAATCCGGTGGTTTTTCGGTGGTTTATCACCCCGTTCGGGGCCAGATTTTTGCGGATACGGCCGGTTAGAAATGCGTTTTGGGTCAGGGTCATCATCGGGGCGGCGGCATGGCCCAGCCGTTCTTCGGGGGCGCTTAACAAGCCTTTTTCGCGCCGCGCGTTCGGCCCGTCGCCACCGATGGCTTTGCCGCCAAGCAGGATTGTTTCAGGGGTTACTTTTTCTTCGCCCGAAAGCGCTGCCAGTATTTCATCCTGTCCGTTGCCCGCCACGCCGCCAATGCCCAGAATTTCGCCTTTGCGCAGGGTAAAAGACACGTTTTTCAGGCTGGTGCCAAACGGGTCTTTTGATGCAAGGTTCAGATCCTCGACCCTAAGCGCCTCGGCCCCGGGGGTGAATTCGGTGGCGGCATGAATTTCCAGTTCGCCCCCGATCATCATTTCGGCCATGCTGCGCGCGGTTTCATTTGCAGGGATACAGGTATCGACCACCTTGCCCATGCGCAAAACCGTGGCATGGTCACAAAGCGCTTTGATTTCGTCAAGCTTATGGGAAATATAAAGAATTGCGACCCCGTTTTCGGATAATTTGCGCAAGGTGCCAAACAATGTATCGACCTCTTGCGGGGTCAAAACGCTGGTGGGTTCATCCATGATCAACAGGCGCGGGTCTTGCAAAAGACAACGGATAATTTCCACCCGCTGGCGTTCACCCACGGAAAGATCACCGATAAGGCGGTCAGGGTCCAGCGGCAGGCCGTATTCATTAGAAACCTTGCGGATCTGGGCCGATAATTCCTTGCGGTTGGGGGCGACATCCATGCCAAGGGTGATGTTTTCAGCCACGGTCAGGGCCTCGAACAGGGAAAAATGCTGAAATACCATCGACACGCCTTTTTGGCGGGCAAAAAACGGTTTTGGCGGGGCGAATTTTTCACCATTCAGCACCATTGTGCCGCTATCGGGGCGCACCAGACCATAAATCATTTTGACCAGCGTTGATTTTCCGGCACCGTTTTCACCCAGCAAGGCGTGGATTTCGCCTTCCTGAATTTGAAATGACACATCATCATTGGCCTTGACCCCGGGGTATGATTTGGACAGCCCTTGAATATCCAGTAAAACGCTCATGCGCTGACTCTCCCCGTGGTTTCTTGTTGTTTGATGTTAGGTTGCATTAACCAATAAGCAAGCCCAATCGCGATGGCTTGCGGTGTTTTTCCAAGACTGCGGTCGCCAATCGGGCATTGCAGACGTTTTAGGGTAGGTTCGGAATGGCCAAGCTCGCGCAAGCGCTTCAAAAATCGTGCTTTTTTGCTGGCTGAACCGATTAAACCCAAATGCCCGAAAGGCTGTGACAATACCTGATGGCATATTTCCAGATCATGGGCATGGGAATAGGTCAGCACAAAATGCAGGGCATTATCCGGTGCATCCGCAACCAGCGACGCGGGGTTGGTATTGGCCCGCCATATCACAGGTATGGTTTCTGGAAACCGGTTTTTATCGGTATCGACCCATGTGATTTCATAGGGCAACCCTGCCAGAGCCCGCACAATCTCACGCCCTACATGCCCGGCGCCATACAGATAAATCGGCGTTTTGTTTGTATTTAAGGCTTCACTAAACCAATCCGCGTCTATCCCTGCGCCCGACCGCGCTGCCCGCAACAATCTGGATGCCTGCAATGGCGCAGGCGTCGGGCTGATCCCGTCCGCCTTCGGGCGGGTGAAGCTCGGCGCGGCTCCGTCAATGGCGGCAATTTCAACATCGGTAAAACGTTCCAGCAACAAGGTTACCGTGCCACCGCAGCATTGGTTCAAGGCGGGGCCAAGCGGTATTTTTGTGGTTTCTCGCCGCCATTCGCCTGACAATTCCAACATTTTCCGAGCGGTTTTTGCAGCCTGCCATTCCAGCGCCCCACCGCCAATGGTGCCGCTTTGGCCATCCTGCCAAACCAGCATCGAAGCACCGGTTTCACGCGGGGTTGAGCCGTGAAATCCGGTTACAACAACCCGCACCACGGGGCCGTTTGTTGCCACTGCTTTTGACAGTTCTGTAAAATCAAACCTCTCTACCACGGGTTGCCCGCTAGCCTGTCGGCGGCTTGCAAGATGCGTTCGCAAGTGGCAGGGGCGTCAATATCGGCATAGGCATCACCGCAGGCAGAAATAGCATGTGACAGGGCCATATAAGCCGAAATTCCCAGCGCAAATGGCGGTTCGCCCACGGCTTTGGAGCGGTAAATGGTGTTTTCCTGATTTTCACCATCCCAAAGCGCCACGTTAAATATTTCCGGCGTGTCGGAGCAGGCCGGAATTTTATAGGTGCTGGGCGCATGGGAAAGCAGGCTGCCTTTGGCATTCCAGACCAGTTCTTCCATGGTTAACCAACCGGCACCTTGCACATAGGCACCCTCAATCTGGCCGATATCCAATGCGGGGTTCAGGCTGGCGCCCACGTCATGCAAGATATCCGTGCGCAGAATACGGTTTTCGCCGGTAAGCGTGTCAATCACAACTTCGGTCACCGCCGCGCCATATGAAAAATACAAAAACGGCCGCCCGCGCCCTGCCATCCGGTCCCATTTGATTTTCGGGGTTTTGTAAAATCCGGTTGCCGAAAGCTGGATACGCCCAGCATAAGCCGCGCCAGCCAGCTCACCAAAAGACATGATTTTATCGCCAACCGTAACCTTGCCATTGGCAAATGAAACCTCGCCCCCCCATTTTTCGCGGGCGAATTCTGTCAGCCTGTCTTTAAGCGTTTCACAAGCCGCCTTGCAGGCCATGCCGTTCAGGTCGGTCCCCGAACTGGCGGCGGTGGCTGATGTATTGGGCACTTTGCCCGTGTCGGTGGCGGTGATTTTAATGGCCGATACATCCAGCCCGAAAACTTGCGCCGCGACCTGTGCGATTTTGGTGTTCAGCCCTTGGCCCATTTCGGTGCCACCATGATTAAGATGCACCGAGCCATCGGAATAGATATGCACCAAAGCCCCCGCCTGATTAAGATGGGTCAGGGTAAACGAAATGCCGAATTTCACCGGCGTCAGGGCAATGCCGCGTTTCAGCACCGTATTTTTGGTATTATATTCAGCTATTTCTGCACGGCGGTGGGCATAATCCGACGTTTTTGCCAATTGCGCCACCAGTTCCGCCGAAATACTGTCGGTGACCTCCATATGATAGGGGGTTTTCTGGGTGCCGCCGGATTGGTAAAAATTAACCTTGCGAACAGCCAGCGGATCAAGCCCCAGATCATGGGCGATATGGTCCATCACCCGTTCAATACCGACAATCCCTTGCGGGCCGCCAAAACCGCGATAGGCAGTGTTGGATTGGGTATTGGTCCGCATCCGGTGTGACAGGATGCTGGCATTGGGCAGATAATAGGCATTATCCGCGTGCAACATGGCACGATCGCCAACCGGAATAGACAGATCAAGCGCCCAGCCACAGCGCACATGGTGTTCAAACAGCACCGATTGCAGTTTGCCTGTGTCATCAAACCCCGCGCGATACGCAATGCGGAATTCATGGCGTTTGCCGGTGATGATCATATCATCATCGCGGTCATAACGCATTTTGGCAGGGCGTTGCAGCAGTTGTGCCACCACCGCACAAGCCACCGCCAGCGCGTTGCCTTGGGATTCCTTGCCGCCAAACCCACCGCCCATACGGCGGGTTTCCACCCGTACCGCATTATATGGCACGCCCAGCGCAGCTGCGACCTTGTGCTGAATTTCGGTCGGGTGCTGGGTAGAGGAATTGACAATCATATCCCCCTCGGACGGGATGGCAAGGCTGGCTTGGCCCTCTAGGTAAAAATGTTCCTGCCCGCCGATTTCAAACTGGCCGCTGATTTGGCGAGGCGCGTTTTGCAGGGCTTTTGCCGGGTCACCAATGGAAAATTCCAGCGGTTTTTCAAAGCGGCTATTGGCGGCAATCGCGTCATCAATTGTCAGCAATGCCGGTTTTTCGGTATATTTTATCTTGCCCAGCCGCGCGGCTTTGCGGGCGTTCAGGTGGCTGTTTGCCACCACCAGAAAGATCGGCTGGCCGATATAATGCACCGTATCAATGGCCAAAAGCGGTTCGTCTTTAATGGATGGCGAAACATCGTTTTCAAAGGGCAGATCATCGGCGGTCAGCACCGCAATCACGCCCTTGGCGCTGCGCACCGCATCAAGATCAACCAAGGCCAGATCTGCATGGGCGTTTTGTGACAGACCAAAAGCCAGATGCACGGTGTTGGCAGGCATTGGCATATCATCCACATAACGCGCCGTGCCGCTAACATGGCCAGTGCCGCTATCATGGGGGATGGATTTATGGACGCTCATGTTGTCACCTCGGCCAAAACATTTGCGGCTTTGCCGTTGCGCGACAACCAGTAACGCCATAACAGGTTTTGCACGATTTTAAGCCGATATTGCGCGCTGGCGCGAACGTCCGTCAGCGGGGTGAAATCATTGGTAAATTGCGCCATGGCGGTTTTAACCGTGGCTTCGGACCATGGCTGGCCGATCAATGCCGTTTCTACCGCGCTTGCACGTTTGGGAGTTGCCGCCATGCCGCCAAAAGCAATGCGTGCATCGGTTATGGTGTTATTTTCAACGGTAATATTAAACGCGCCACATACGGCCGAAATATCCTGATCAAACCGTTT
>JALSGU010000080.1 GCA_026982575.1 Paracoccaceae bacterium
CCGAAGACAGCAAAGAAACGCTGGCCTCGATGGGCGATGACACCCCGAGCGCGGTTCTGTCGGAAAAATACCGCCCGCTTAGCCATTTTTTCCGCCAGAATTTCAGTCAGGTTACCAATCCGCCGATCGACAGCTTGCGTGAATATCGGGTGATGAGCCTGAAAACACGCTTTGGCAATCTAAGAAACGTGCTGGACCACACCACAGACCAAAGCGAAACATTGCTGCTGGAAACACCGTTTGTTTCCAATGCGCGTTTTGTCGAGATGGTCAAATATTTTGGCGATGATGTGGTTGAAATTGATTGCACATTTCCCAAAACCGATGATGCCAACGCGCTGCAATCCGCGCTTGGCCGTGTGCGGTTGGAGGCCGAGGAGGCCGTGCGTGCAGGCGCAACCCACCTGATTTTAACCGATGAGCATCAATCAGAAACAGCCGTGCCAATGCCGATGATACTGGCAAATTCGGCGGTGCATAGCTGGCTGACCCGCAAAGGCTTGCGCACATTTACGTCTATCAATGTGCGATCCGCCGAATGTGTTGATCCGCAGTATTTTGCGGTATTGATCGGCAGCGGCGCCACAACGGTTAACGCCTATCTGGCCGAGGACAGTCTGGCAGATCGTGTTAAACGCGGCTTGCTTGAAATGTCGCATTCCGATGCGGTTGATAATTACCGCGAGGCCATCAATCAGGGCTTGCTTAAGGTCATGTCCAAAATGGGTATATCGGTGATCTCCAGCTATCGCGGCGGTTTGAATTTTGAAGCCGTGGGTCTGTCGCGGGCCATGGTTTCGGAATATTTTCCCGGCATGATCAGCCGTATTTCCGGCATCGGCGTGGCCGGTATCCAGCAAAAAATCAGCCAAGTCCACGCCAAGGGCTGGCTGTCGGGCAATGATATCTTGCCAATTGGCGGGTTTTATAAATTACGCAAATCGGGCGAAACCCATGCTTGGGGCGCGTCAAATATGCACCTGCTGCAATCGGCCTGTGATCAGAATTCCTATGATCTGTGGAAACAATATTCCAAATTGATGCAATCGGCCCCGCCAATTCATCTGCGCGATCTGCTGGATTTCACCAAAGACGTAACCCCCATTCCGGTGGACGAGGTCGAAAGCATCACCACCATCCGCAAGCGGTTTGTAACGCCCGGCATGTCATTGGGGGCGCTGTCGCCCGAGGCCCATAAAACCCTGAATGTGGCCATGAACCGTATCGGGGCCAAATCCGATTCCGGCGAGGGCGGCGAAGACCCCGCCCATTTTGTGCCCGAACCAAACGGCGACAACCCAAGCGCCAAGATCAAACAGGTGGCATCGGGGCGGTTTGGCGTTACAGCCGAATACCTGAACCAATGCGAGGAACTGGAAATCAAGGTAGCCCAAGGCGCCAAACCCGGCGAGGGCGGCCAATTGCCCGGCATCAAGGTTACCAAACTGATCGCACGGTTGCGCCATTCCACGCCGGGCGTCACCCTGATTTCACCACCCCCGCATCACGATATTTACAGTATCGAGGATCTGGCACAGCTGATTTATGACCTCAAACAGATCAATCCGCGTGCAAAAGTATGTGTAAAACTGGTGGCGCAATCCGGCGTTGGCACCATCGCCGCGGGTGTGGCCAAGGCCAAGGCTGATGTTATTCTGATTTCGGGCCATAATGGCGGCACCGGGGCCAGCCCCGCGACCAGTATCAAATATGTCGGCCTGCCATGGGAAATGGGCCTGACCGAGGCGCATCAGGTTCTGGCAATGAACGATCTGCGTGAACGGGTAACCCTGCGCACCGATGGTGGTTTGCGAACCGGGCGCGATATTGTCATGGCGGCCATGATGGGCGCCGAGGAATACGGCATCGGCACCGCGGCCCTGATTGCCATGGGCTGTATTATGGTGCGGCAATGCCAATCCAACACCTGTCCGGTGGGGGTCTGTGTGCAAGATGAACGGCTGCGCAAAAAATTCACCGGATCAGCCGACAAGGTTGTCAACCTGATTACATTTTACGCACAAGAAGTCCGCGAGGTGCTGGCCAGCATCGGTATGCGATCCTTGAATGATGTGATTGGCCGCGCTGATCTGCTTAGCCAGGTTTCGCGCGGCGCCGCGCATCTGGATGATCTGGACTTGAACCCGATGCTGATCAGCGTCGATGAGGGCCACGAGATTTGTTATGACCGTTCGCGCAAACGCCAGTCGGTTAAACCAACGCTGGACAAGTTGATCATGCGCGATGCGGATCCGTTTTTTAAGGATGGCGAGAAAATGCAGCTTTCTTATGCGGTGCAAAATACCCACCGCACCATCGGGGCGCGGGTTTCCAGCCATATTGTCAAACGGTTCGGGATGCGCAATGATTTGCAGGAAAACCA
>JALSGU010000081.1 GCA_026982575.1 Paracoccaceae bacterium
TTGCGAAACTGGGATAAGGAGCAGCTGCATTTCCGCCAGATATGCCCTAAGGAAATGCTGACGCGTTTGCCGCATCCGTTGTCGGATGAGGTGGATGCCCAAAGCGCATAAGCGCGGGAGTGCTGGTTTTAGCAAACAAGGGGTTCTCCCGCAGTTCGGTGGCAGAATTGTTTGCGCAGTTCACCAGCTGCCTTTGGGCATGGCCTCGGCCTCGGTGGCGCGCGTATTGGGTGCTGATTTTTGTTGTCTCCATCTACCACAATCTGATACCTACTAAATTGTTGGGGTAGTAGAGGCGTCGTAACGAGATACGATTTCAAGAAGACGGATGTGAACGAACTGGCACTGACCTGCGCCCCAAGTATGCTCTATTTTGATGTAGAGTCTTTGGGGTTATCCTGCAAAACAGTGTATCCTTTGATGATATAAAGAAAAGGAACTACCGCAATGCGCCTGTTAATTGGAATAATGCTGGCTTTCTGGGCCAATCCGGTTTTTGCCCAGAATACCCGCGATTATGTGCTAACCGAGGTCGCGCGCGGGTTTGAACGCCCTATATTTGTGGTTGCCGCCCCGGGCGATCAGCGGCTTTTTGTGGTTCAGCAAAACGGGGTAATCGCGGTTTTACAAGCCGGAAAAACCCGCAACGTGCTGGATATTCGCAACCGTGTCACCGATGGCGGCGAGGCTGGGTTGCTGGGCATGGCGCTCCACCCTGATTTTTTGAATAACGGGTTGGCCTATATTTCCTATACTACCGGCAATCTGACCAGCGTGATTGAAGAAATCCGTTATGATTTTGCAAACGGGCAGTTTGACCCCCAGCTGGTTCGGGTGATTTACCGGCTTGACCAACCCGCACGGAATCATAATGGCGGCATGATTGCATTTGGGCCAAACGGCTATCTTTTTGCCGGGTTTGGCGATGGTGGCGGCGCCAATGATACTTATGCAAACGGGCAAAACCTTGATACCGAGCTTGGCACGATATTGCGCATAAATGTTGATACCCCGCGCGATTTAGTGCCCCGCAGCAACCCGCAGCCAAATGGCCCCGCGCCCTTGGCATGGGCCTATGGGCTGCGTAATCCGTGGCGGTTCTCGATTGACGGTGATTTGCTGTTTATTGGCGATGTTGGCCAATCGGCCGCTGAGGAAATCAGCGTGATTTCGGCAGGGTCCAGCGGTGTGAACCTTGGCTGGCCCGATGCCGAAGGCACAACATGTCTGGCAAGGGCTGATTGCAATTCACTGGGTTATGTCGCGCCGGTTTTAACTTACCCCACCGGAGACGGCTGCGCGATTACCGGCGGATATGTCTATCGGGGTGATGCCTTGCCGGAACTGCGTGGCACTTATTTTTACGGCGATTTTTGCAATGGCCGAATTTCGAGCTTTGAGTACAAAAACGGCAAGGCAACGGCGCAGCGGTCCTGGGGGGAAACTCTGGGCGAGGTGGAATTATTGGCCAGTTTCGGGCTGGACGGGTTTGGAGAGCTATATGTTGTGTCATTAAACGGCATAATTTACCGGCTGGAGCGCGGGTAAAATACCAAAAACTATTTTTACACCAATACATCTCGAATTTTAGGGGTAAAATAATTGCGCCATTGGCCCCGTCTTGATAGAACCGTTACATGACAGTCAGGGCAGAAGCCCCTTGTCGGGGCAAAGCCCTGCTTTCATTCAAAACATTGACAAATTCTTGGCCGCAGAATGGGCGAGGCGCAATGCATTTGCGCATTGCGTTGGTGGGTCGGGGGGGCTTTTTCGCGAAA
>JALSGU010000082.1 GCA_026982575.1 Paracoccaceae bacterium
ATGCGGGTGCTAACCCCCGGCGGCAGTTTTTTATATACGGATTTCACCCCGTCCGGTTCCGATGCTGCTGAGGAAATGACGCTTTGGATGGAAGAATTAACCGCGGCGGGGTTTGAAAAAATCAGCTCGGCCAATATTACCAAAAATGTGGTCAAAGGGCTGGATGCGGATGATGCGCGTCGGGTAGAACAGATTAACACCCGTTTTCCGTTTGGCTTGTGCCGGTTTGCGCGGCTTTGGGCGGGCACCAAAGAATCATGGATATACGATGATTTTGCCAATGGTGGCCGCGAATATGTGACCTTTCACGCGGTAAAACCGGGCTGAAATAGCGGCTAGGCTAGAATTTTATACCGGCTCGAATTTGAAGGGACTGTGTATTGGCCTCAAGCCGCCATTGGGGGAACTCTGTGCCATCCGCAGCAAGGTTGCGAATTAAAAACTCGCCACCAACAAATATCCGGTCTGTAACCATCACATCAACGCCTGCACCAAAGGCAAGCCCCTGCGTTGCAAAATTACCGTTACCGCCGGATACAAATTCATTAAATGAATAGCCTAAAACCCCATAAATCAGGGCGCTGCCAGTGCTTTGACCAACCCGGAGTTTTGCGTCCAATGATCCTGTAAAGGAGCTTCCGGGAAAGTTTGTGGAAACCTGTTGCGAGCTGGTGAATGCCAATTCACCGCCATAAACCATCGAACCATTCTGGATGTTATAGCCGAAAAATCCGCCAAACCCCGTAGCTGCATCAAAAGCAAGCGCAGGATCTTGCGGAGGTCCACCATTTAAAGAGGAAGTATAGGTTCCGCCATCAAGGCTGACCAGCCCGCCGG
Source organism: Paracoccaceae bacterium (assembly GCA_026982575.1). Lineage (GTDB taxonomy): Bacteria > Pseudomonadota > Alphaproteobacteria > Rhodobacterales > Rhodobacteraceae > UBA3077. Next base: position 838 of record JALSGU010000082.1, read on the forward strand.
CGTAAAACCCTGCCCAGTTTGCACTCGAATTTGTGTGCCCGTCAGCGATCACAATAGACGGAAAAACAAAACAAGTAATAATTGCGAATAATTTCGTTTTCATGGTTAATATTCCTTGGCAAGTTAAATATAGAATCGAAGTGTAAACTATTAACAAGAAATTAACAATAAATTTAACGTTTATTGCGATGCGGGAAGATGCACAAACCCTGCAGGAATTTTGCTAGAGGTTTTGCAGGGGCTGGGGTAAAGGGTATTTGCAAAACAAAAGGCATCAAAATGGCGCGTATTCTCATTACCTCCGCACTTCCGTATATCAACGGCATCAAACATCTGGGCAATCTGGTTGGCTCGCAGCTGCCATCCGATGCTTATGCGCGCTATATGCGCCTGCGTGGCCATGAGGTAATGTTTATTTGCGCCACCGATGAACATGGCACACCGGCGGAACTGGCGGCGGCCAAGGCTGATAAACCCGTGGCTGAATTTTGCGCAGATATGTGGCAGGTGCAAAAAGATATTGCTGACGGGTTTCGCCTGTCATTTGATTATTTCGGCCGTTCCAGTTCGGAACGAAACCGCGAAATCACCCAGCATCTGGCCGCAGCACTTGGCCATGCGGGCCTGATCGAGGAAGTCAGCGAAAAACAGGTTTATTCCCATGCCGATGGCCGCTATCTGCCCGACCGTTATATCGAGGGCACCTGCCCGAATTGCGGTTCTGAAAATGCGCGCGGCGATCAATGCGAAAACTGCACCAAGCAGCTTGATCCGACCGATCTGATCAATCCACGCTCGGCCATTTCGGGCAGCACCGATCTGGAAATCCGCGAAACAAAACACCTGTATCTGAAACAATCGGTCATGCGTGACCAGCTTGACGCCTGGATCGACCGTCAGGTTGGCTGGCCGGTTCTGACCACCTCGATTGCCAAAAAATGGCTGCATGATGGCGATGGCCTGCGCGATCGTGGCATTACCCGGGATCTTGACTGGGGGGTGCCGGTGCAATTTGACGGCGCGCCGTGGTCAGGCATGGAAGGCAAGGTTTTTTATGTGTGGTTTGATGCGCCGATCGAATATATCAGCGCCACCGCTGAATGGGCTGATGCCAACGGGCAAACGGATGCCGCATGGGAAAGCTGGTGGCGCACCGACAAAGGCGCGGATAATGTCCATTATGTGCAATTTATGGGCAAGGATAACGTGCCGTTTCACACGCTTTCATTCCCCGCCACATTGATGGGGTCAGGCGAGCCGTGGAAGCTGGTGGATTTTATAAAATCCTATAATTGGCTGACCTATGAGGGCGGCAAATTTTCCACCAGCGCCGGGCGCGGCATATTTATGAATCAGGCGCTGGAAATCATGCCATCCGATTATTGGCGCTGGTGGTTGCTAAGCAATGCCCCCGAAAGCAGCGATAGCGATTTCACATGGGAAAGCTTTCAGGGCGGTGTGAACAAGGATCTGGCTGATGTGCTGGGTAATTTTGTTAGCCGTGTGACAAAATTTTGCCGCAGTAAATTTGGTGAAATCGTGCCCGAAGGCGGCAAATATGGCGAGGCAGAAACCGCTGTAACAGCCGAGATCGCAAAACGTCTGACCGCATACCAAACCCACATGGAAGCGATCGAGCTGCGTAAAGCGACCGTGGAATTGCGCGCCATCTGGGTGGCAGGCAATGAATATCTACAAACCGCCGCCCCGTGGAGTGTCTATAAACAAGACCCTGAGGCAGCCGCGGCAACCATCCGGTTTGCGCTGAACCTGATCCGGCTTTACGGGGTGTTATCCGCACCGTTTATTCCCGATGCCTCGGCCAGGATTCTGGCAGCGATGGGCGCGGCAGATGCGGCATGGCCCGATGATCTGGATGTGGCCCTGAATGCCATGCCGGTCGGGCAGGCATTTGAAGTGCCCGAGGTGTTATTTGCAAAAATCAGCGATGAGCGGCGTGTTGAGTTGGAAGCGCAGTTTGCGGGCGGGTAGCGGTGCGTGGAAACCACGCACCCCAAGGATTTATGTATTTGATCTGTGCCAGAAATAGCCGGCAATCATGCCCAGACAAGCCCATCCGGCTGCCCCGACAAAAAGGCTGAGGCTGACAAAATGCGCGGCCAGTTCCGGCGGAACCACACCGCCAAACCGTTCTGGCTGGGGCGCGCCGACAACATGGGGCATGGCTATGGTGAAAATGGCAATTGCCCAGACCCCCCAATGTTTTCCAAACGCAATACCGGCCAGCCCGAGGGTTGTGCATATCACCGTAAAGCCCCACCAGAATTGCCGGGTGGTCATATCGGCAGCCCAGGCGCCCGGCAGCTCTGGCGGTAACCCCGCCGCAGGGGCGAATTGCAAGGCCGTAAACCCGGCAAGCCCCCAGACTATACCAATGCGTGCGTTTATGTTATGGCCATGCCTTTCAGCCGCGCCAAACCCGGCAACCAGCAGCAATGCAAACCCGAAATAGGTGCCAAGCGTCCATAGAACAGTTTGGCTATTGCGCGAAAATGCGCTGGGCGGCGCATAGGCGGCGCCGATCTCGGGCAGGATGATTTCTGTCAGGGACGGTTCGGGTAGCTGGCTTTCGAAATGGATCTTTGCGCCGCTTTCATATTCTTCGGATTCCAGCAAAATGGGCACAAGCAAAGTTATCTGGAGCAGGGCGGCAATCAGCCCTGCACCAAACCCAGCAAAAATCGCGCTGGTCAGCAGTTTTTTCAACATGGTTAGTGGCAGGCAAAGCCGGTGATATGCCGGGTATCATGGGCCGAATCGTGTATCACCCCGGAGCTGGCAAAGCCGGCCCCGAATAAAACGATAAATCCCAGCAATGCAACAAAGGCAATCGAAAGCACATTCGAATCGGTTTTTGCGACGGTATTTGTAACAGATTTCATAGTATTCTCCTTGGCTGTCTCACCCGACAGCGGTTGACGTTTCACAAGGCCGGTCTCCTGGCTTGTGGTTATGGGCTGCATCGCCTTCCCGGGTGTTACCCAGTGGCATATGATGCGCGCCAACCACATACAGTCGCGGGGGCGGCTGCGGCTTTGGGCCCCTAGATGGGTAATCCCTTAACGCATTCCCGTTTCATCCCCGAACGCTTCGCGTCCAATGGGGAACCTTACGGAATTAGCTTTGGATGTTTGGCGCAGATGTGTCAAGCTTCAAACCGACCGGTTTGATACAACAGGAGACAGGCTTGCCCCAAATTCCCTATATTTCGTTTGACGATGTGGACCCGCTGCTTGACTGGAATATTTTGAGTGATGCTTTGTTGGCGGGCCATCAAGGTAACAAAGCACAAATTTCGGATCAGTTTATAACCCGCAGTAAAGATACATTGCTTTCGCGCGCTGCATGGATAGACGGTATGGGCATTGCGGTGAAATCGGTAACGGTTTTTCCCGATAACCATCAGCTAAACCAGCCCAGCGTTCATGGTGCGATGTTGCTGTTTAATGACAGCACCGGCATGGTCGAGGCCATCATTGACAGCAAGCTGGTCACCAAATGGAAAACCGCTGCCGACAGCCTGCTGGGGGCAAAATTTCTGGCAAGGCCCGAATCAAAACAGGTGTTGATTGTCGGAACCGGCACAGTTGCTGAATCGCTGGTGGATGCCTATCGGGCTTGGTTGCCGCTGGCCGAAATTTCGGTTTGGGGGCGAAATTTTATCACAGCGCAAGGTTTTGCCAGCCGAAAATCGGTAAAGGCCGTGGAGGGTTTGGAAGCGGCGGTAAAAGCCGCTGATATTATTTCCTGTGCCACCATGTCCAGCGCGCCGGTAATCATGGGGGATTGGCTGCAAAAAGGCCAGCATCTGGACCTGATCGGCGCGTTCAAGGCTGATATGCGGGAAACAGATGATGTGGCTTTGCGCCGCGCCAAAATATTTGTCGACAGCCGCGAAACCACGCTGGATCATATCGGCGAATTAAAAATACCTTTGGAAACGGGCGTTATTCAACCCCATGATATTCTGGGAGATTTTTACGATCTGGCAAACGGGGGTATCGCGCGGCAATCAGCGGCGGATATAACCCTGTTCAAAAACGGCGGCGGCGCCCATCTGGACCTGATGACAGGCAGGGTTATTCTGGCCGCGTGGCAACAGGCTTAGCTTTTTGCCAATGGCAGGGTTACGCGGAAAACAGCGCCGTTTTTGCTGGGTTCCAAGGTCAGGTTGCCATCCAGATTGCGCATGATTTCACGGCTGATCGGCAGGCCAAGCCCGGCACTGCCTGCCAGTGCAGATTCCGACAATCGGGAAAATTTCTCAAACACCTTTTCAAAATCCTTGGCCGGAATGCCCGGGCCATTATCGTGAATCCCGACAATGGCCAGCTTGCCAACCGTGCGGGCGGTAATGGTGATTTTCGGGTTTTTTGAACGGCCATATTTTATTCCGTTGGTAATAAGGTTGATAAAAACCTGGGCAAGCCGATCAAAGCTGGCCGAAACAATGATTGGCTTTTCCGGCAAATTCAGGGCGATTTCAACGCCCGATTCGTCGATCAGCCCACGGGTGCTGTTGATTGACCGCTCAATCACATCCCCAAGGTTAACGTCTTCGACTTTCAGGTTGCCCCGCCCGCTTTCCAAATGGCTAAGATCAAGAATTTCGTCCAGCAGCCGTGTTAACCGCTGGCTTTCTTCTTGAATAATCCCCAAAAACCTTTGCGCCTGTTCGCTGTCGATATTATCGGTTTCGCGCAGAATTTCTGAAAATGACCGGATAGAAGTCATCGGGGTGCGCAGCTCATGGCTGACCTGGCTTAAAAACGCATCCTTTTGCGCGCCAAGTTCGGTCAGGCGGGTATTGGCATGGCGAAGCTGGTGGGCGGCTTCCTCCAACCGCCGCGACTGGTTTTCAAGTTGTTGGGAATATTCGACAATCTGCGCGGTTTCATCAGCAATTTTCATCAGCTCGTCTACCGAAACCGTGCCGCCACCGGCGATCTGGCTAACCATGGCATGGGCCGATGCGGCACCGACTGAACCGGCCAATTCCCGCTCCACCCGTTGCACCAGATCATCAGTGGGGTCGGGCAGGCCGCTGGTTTTGCCTTGTTCCGATGCCATATCGGTAAATAACCGATGGGCGGGGTTGGTGCCCAAAATGCGCTGGGCAAGGGTGAACAGATCTTCGGATGTGGCGGTGCGCGATACCAGATAACCGCCGATATCTTTGTTCAGGCGAAACACATCGACAAACTGTGATGCCTGTATCCGCTCCAGCGGGCGCGGGGTGGAAAGCAAAGATATGGTGACAAACAAAAACACATTGATGGTCATGGACCAGAACATCGAATGCACCAGCGGGTCATAATCACCAAGCCCGAACAGCGCATAAGGGCGCAGCGCGGCAATACCGAACGGGCCATTTTCGATCAGGGAATCCGACAGCAAAAAAGCACCCTCGAAACTGGGCAAAAACAAGGTATAGGCCCAGACCAGAAATCCGGCCGAAATACCGACAAGCGCGCCCGAACGGGTGGCACCCCGCCAGAACAAGCCCCCCAGCAGGCTGGGCATGATCTGGCTGGTGCCCGCAAATGCGATCAGCCCGATCGAGGCCAGCGCCGCGGACCCGCCGGTAATGCGGAAATAAAAATATCCCAGCAGCAAAATACCGGCAATGCTCAGGCGGCGCGACACCAGCAAAACACTGCGAATATCGCCGCTGGTGGCGGTGCGCGACGGGCTAAGCGAGAGCCAAAGCGGCGTGATAATATGGTTGGATACCATGGTGGAAAGCGCAATCGCGGCAATAACCACCATCGAAGTAGCCGAGGAAAACCCGCCCAGAAAAGCAAGCAGCGCCAGCGTTTCGCGGCCTTGACTAAGCGGCACGGTCAGCACATACAGGTCGGGGTTGGCCCCTGCCGGCATCAGCGCATTACCGGCAATGGCAATGGGCAGCACAAACAGGCTGATCAATAACAGATACCCCGGAAAGGCCCAGCTGGCGGTAGCCAGATGTTTTTCATCGGCATTTTCAACCACCATCACCTGAAACATACGCGGCAAGGTAATGATGGCGGCGGCTGACAGAAATGTCAGGGTGATCCAGCGCGAGGTGAATATTTTTTCGGTGCGCAGCATGTTTTCATCAGCCATGGCAAATATTTCCGGCAATCCGCCCGCAAACCCCCAGACCACAAAAATACCCACAGCAAGCAGCGCCAGTAATTTCACAATCGCCTCGATGGCGATGGCGGTGACCACCCCGTGGTGGCGCTCATTTGCATCGACATTGCGGGTGCCAAATACAATCGTAAATACAGCCAGCCCGGCGGCTACCCAGAAAGCGGTATAATTGGCATTACCGCCATCTTCGGCAAATACCGAAAAACTGAGGGTAATGGATTGTAGCTGCAGCGCGATATAGGGCGTTGATCCGATCACTGCCAGCAATGTAACCAGCACCGCCAAAGTGGTGCTTTTGCCATAGCGCGATGAAATCAGATCAGCTATTGACGTTATGCGCTGCGCCCGCCCGACCCGCAGCAATTTGCGCAACAACCACCACCAGCCGATAAACACCAGCGTTGGTCCCAGATAAATAGTGATAAACTCCAACCCGTTGCGTGCGGCGGACCCCACTGCGCCGTAAAATGTCCATGCGGTGCAATAAACCGAGATACTTAACGTATAAACAAAAGGTGATCTCAGCCAGCCAAGCCGCCCCGCATTGGCGCGGTGTTCAGCCCAGAACGCAATGCCAAACAGCATCACCACATAGCCAAGGCTGACGGCCAGCAGCGCGTTAAACGATAACATTTACGGCTCGCTTAGCAGTCGCGCCATACGGCGCGCCGCAATCACCAGAAACAGCCAGACGCCAAAAATATAGATAAATGGCAGGGGAAGGCCAAAGATATACCCGTCAGTGGCAAAAATCGTAATGAATGGAGAGGCCAGCAAAAACGCCCCCAAAAGCGGCAAAACCAGCGCAGCGTCTTTGATCTTTTTGCGCCGATAGGCCCGTTGGGCCAGATCGGGCTTTTTCGGGTTGTTCATATGCCCAGCAATCTGCGAATTTCGGATACAATCTCGGCGTTGGAAAAAGGTTTGGTCATAAACAGATCAACTCCGATTTCGGTTGCCATTTGCCGGTCACGCGGCTGGCCTTTGGCGGTTAGCATCAGCACGCGGGGCATGGGCGCGGTGCTGGCTTTGATGTCGCGCAAAATATCAAACCCGGATCGGTTGGGCAGCATTGCATCCAGAATAACAAGGTCCGGTTTGGTTTGGTCAATCTGTTCCATCGCTGCCGCACCATTATTTTCAGAATGTACTTCCAGTCCTTCGCGGCCCAGCAAAAAAGACAGGGACTCAACGATATTTGGTTCATCCTCAATGATTAAGACAATTTTTGACAAAAATCCGCTCCAGTTTGGACATAGTGTAGGCCCCGTATGGCCGCCAGAGCAAGGGTGTTGTCAGAAATCAATGAAATGGGCCAAAGCCGAGCGAAGCGAGGCCAGGCCCAACCAAAGTGCGAGAGCTTTGTTTCGTTTCACACAGTTTCTGAAATCGAGGCCAGAATTTGTGGCTCGGCGCGGGTCTGGCAATTGCTGCGCGGGCAAATCCGGCAGCTAATGCCGATTTCCTGCACAGGGCCGGTGGCGGGCAGCCAGCTTTCGATCAGGGGCAGGTCTGTGGTTGATATAAACAGCATTGAGGCCTGATATTCCGGCATCTGGCCAAAATCCTCGCCGCAAATATCCTGCGCGCTGGCCAGACAAATAAACTGTTGCCCTGCGGGCAGATCAAGCCGCGCCGTGATCGGTCGGGTTGGCTGCGCAAAAGCCTGAAACAAAGGCCAGCGCGGACAGGCATTGCCATGACGCGGCAAGGCAAAATCACGCAAAGGCCGCCGCAATATCGCCCGCCCTGCCGCATTGACCACAATCAACCCCATTTCCGGCGCGTCAATATCGCGGCGTTTCAACCCCGAAAGCCGCCGGAAAACACTGGCAAGGCCCGTGTTGAATTTTTGGGCTAGAACCCCGGGATTATAGGCGCATTCTTTGGCTGCAATCGCAAAATCCGCCAAGGGCATTTGTTTTGTGTCCCTAGCGTATATTTCCAGAAACCCCTTGGCCAGTTCGCGGCTTTCGGGGTTTTTCAATGTGGCTTCCCGCATCAGAATTTCCGAAACAGTCAAAGCACCGCTGTCTATTTCGGGGAAAACATAACCGTGCTGTTGCAAAAATCTGTCCAGCGCTTCCTCGGGGGTTGCCGAACCGCCGGTTTGGTCCGAGACATGGTCAAAATAGGTCACCAGCGCTTGTGCCGCATCGGTCAGGCGGCGGCTTTCTTCGTGAATGATATTGTGAAACCGGGATTGCTGCGCCGGCTCTATGTCGTCAATGCTTTTCAGAATATTCGATGTAGATCGAATGGCAGTGATGTTCGATAACATGCTATGCAGGCTTTCGGCCAAAAACGGATCATGGGTAAGGCGATCCGACAAAGCGGCAATCGCGGCTTCCTGATCGCGGGATTGTCGATAAAGCCCCGCCAAAAGCCCCGCCCAGCCGGGAAATCGTGAAATCATTTCATCAGCCGTTCCGGTTTCGGCGCTGCTATCCCCCCAATGTGCCGCTGCCGCGTGCAAATCCCCCAACAGGGCAGATTCCGCGCCATCGGTCAGGGATGCCACCGGCATTTTCAGCGCCCGTGCAATGCCCAGCAAAACCTTGCCCGCCACTGGCCTGCGGTTATGTTCGATCAGGTTTAGATAGCTTGCAGATATGCCTGTCGCTTGGGCAAGTGCCTTTTGGGTCATGTTTGATTTGCGCCGCGCTTCGCGGATACGGGTTCCTGCCAGTGATTTTCGCATGTGTTTTCAGCCCTTTGCCGCGGTGCAATGTAAATTTATTTACAATACCTTAACATCAGTTAATAAACAATTTACAAAAAAATCACATAAACACAATAAGTTATTGCAAAGTTAACAAACCACGCCAGAATAACCATGGGCCATTATGGCCGACCGAATCTCGGTCACAAACCGACACGAATGGGAGGTTATTCATGTCTAATTTTCAAATGAACCGTCGTGGGTTGCTAAAAACCGGTGCTGTAATGGGCGCCGGTATGGCAATGCCGACAATTCTAACGGCTGGCAGCCATGGCGGTTACGTCAATGCGCCAACCGGCAGCACTGTTACGCTTGGTTTCAATGTTCCCCAATCCGGTCCTTATGCGGACGAGGGTGCGGACGAGCTGCGCGCCTATTTGCTGGCTGTCAAACACCTGAACGGTGAGGGCGATGGCGGGATGATGAACACATTTTCATCAAAGGAACTGAAAGGCAACGGCATTTTGGGCCGCGAAGTTGTCTATGTTACCGGCGATACCCAAACCAAATCCGACGCGGCGCGTGCATCTGCGCAATCCATGATCCAGAAAGACGGCGCGGTAATGATCACCGGTGGTTCATCTTCCGGTGTTGCGGTTGCGGTGCAAGCATTATGCCAAGAAGCCGGCATTATCTTTATGGCGGGCTTGACCCACTCTAATGACACCACGGGCAAAGACAAAAAAGCCAATGGTTTCCGCCACTTCTTTAACAGCTATATGTCAGGTGCCGCATTGGCGCCGGTGTTGGAAAACGCCTATGGCAATGATCGGGTCGCTTATCACCTGACGGCTGATTATAACTGGGGCTGGACCACACAGGAATCGGTGCAAGCTGCGACCGAGGCCAAAGGCTGGACAACCGTTGCCAATGTGCTAACGCCGCTTACCGCCACCGATTTCAGTTCTTATATCGCACCTGTGCTGAATTCCGGCGCGGATGTTCTGGTGCTGAATCACTATGGCGGCAATATGATCAACTCGCTGACATCTGCGGTTCAGTTTGGCCTGCGGGATAAGCTGGTCAACGACAAAAACTTCGAGATCGTCGTGCCGCTTTATTCGCGCCTTATGGCCCGTGGTGCGGGTGCCAATGTTAAAGGCATCTATGGTTCAACCAACTGGCACTGGTCGCTTCAGGATGATGGCTCCAAAGCCTTTGTTAAATCCTTTGGTGAAGAATACGGCTTCCCGCCATCACAGGCGGCGCACACGGTTTACTGTCAGACATTGCTTTATGCAGATGCTTGTGAACGTGCCGGAACCCACAATCCTTGTGGTGTTGTCGAAGCGCTTGAGGGCTTTGACTTTGACGGGCTGGGCAATGGTCCTACGCATTATCGTGCGGGTGATCACCAGTGCTTCAAAGACGTTCTTGTGGTGCGCGGTAAAGAAAACCCGACATCCGAATTTGACTTGCTGGAAATCGTGGAAGTTACCCCGCGCGCACAAGTTGAATATCCGGTTGATCACCCGATGATGGGCGACGGTAATCTGGGCACTTGTAACCCCGGCACCTAAGTTTTGCTGAAAAACAATTCCGGCCGCTGCAAGATTTGTGGCGGCCGGTTTTCTGAACTCAACATTTTTCAAATTCTGACATAACCGGAGCAGGTCATGGACGCCATACTTCTTCAAATCATCAACGGATTGGACAAAGGCAGTGCTTACGCATTGATTGCGCTTGGCCTGACCTTGATCTTCGGCACGCTTGGCGTGGTCAATTTCGCCCATGGGGCGCTGTTTATGCTGGGCGCGTTTTGTGCGGTAACATTTTCAAAAATCCTGTCGATTTCCCAAGTGGTGATCGACCCGACGCGAACAGATTTTCTGGGTAATCCGCTAAAGGTCAATACGCCCTATGTAGAGGTGTGGTTCGGGGATTTCGGCACAGCGTTGCTGGACTGGTCGGTGCCGTTATCCATTTTGATGGCCATTCCGGTGATGATCCTGATCGGGATCATTATGGAACGCGGCTTGATCAAACATTTTTACAATCGCCCCCATGCGGACCAGATATTGGTAACCTTTGGCTTGGCGATTGTTATTCAGGAAATTGTCAAAGCATTTTTTGGCGCCAACCCCATTCCGCAGGCGGCGCCCGATGCCTTTATCGGGTCGCTGGATCTTGGGGTGATGGTCGGTTTTGCTGAAAACGCGATTATTTATCCTTATTGGCGGCTGATCTATTTTGCTTTTTCCGCTTTGATTATCGCGGGGGTATTTGCTTTTTTGCGCTTTACCACTTTTGGTATGGTGGTGCGCGCCGGCATGGCCGACCGCGAAACCGTGGGGCTGCTGGGCATTAATATCGACCGAAGATTCACCATAATGTTCGGAGTAGCCGCCGCTGTGGCTGGCTTGGCCGGTGTGATGTATACCCCGATCAACCCGCCCAATTATCATATGGGCATGGATTTTCTGGTGCTTAGCTTTGTGGTTGTGGTTGTGGGCGGCATGGGCAGTCTGCCCGGTGCGGTCTTGGCCGGATTTTTACTGGGGGTGCTGGAAAGCCTTGCCTCCATGCCCGAAATCAAGAACCTTTTTGGCGCGATTGGCCTGCCCGCGATTGACCAGATCATCATTTATCTGGTGGCTGTAATTGTATTGCTGGTGCGACCGCGCGGTTTGCTTGGCAAAGCCGGCATGATGGAGGAATAGACCAATGGCAAAACATAACGATAAACTGGTGCTGCTGATTTTTTCAATCATCGTCCTGCTGGCACCGCTGCTTTTGGCCCCCACGGGTGCCGCCTATCCTGATTTGATGCAGCGTTTCGCGATCTATGGAATTTTTGCCATCGGGTTCAATATTCTGTTTGGCCTGACCGGATATCTTTCCTTTGGCCACGCGGCTTTTCTGGGGGTGGGGTCTTATTCCGCGGTCTGGATGTTCAAGCTGCTTTCCATGAATATCATACCGGGTTTGATATTGGCTGTGGCAATGGCGGGGCTGTTTTCCCTGCTGATCGGCTATGTCAGCCTGCGCCGCTCGGGGATTTATTTTTCCATTCTAACGCTGGCTTTCGCCCAGATGAGCTATAACCTCGCTTATTCGGTGCTAACCCCGCTGACCAATGGTGAAACCGGCCTGCAATTGCGCCTTGATGATCCACGCATACTGGATGCCGCCCCGGTTGAAGGCGTGTTGCCCTCGACCAACCTGTTTGGTCTGGAAATGCGCGAAGTATTCTGGAACCCCACCTTTATGGGCTATGAATTGCAATTCAATTACGGGTTCTATGTCAGTGCGTTTTTCCTGATCCTGTCTTTTTACATCGCGATCCGGATCTTTCGTTCGCCCTTTGGCATGATGTTGCGCGCGATTAAAACCAACCAGACACGGCTGAATTATACCGGCATAAGTTCGCGCCCCTATACGCTTGCGGCTTTTGTTATTTCGGGCATGTTTGCAGGGCTTGCAGGCGGGCTGTTGGCCACAATGGACCCGCTTGCGGGGGCTGAACGCATGCAATGGACAGTGGGCGGAGAGGTTGTGTTGATGGTTGTGCTTGGCGGTATGGGCACCCTGACCGGTCCGGTTCTGGGGGCGGTGTTTATCAAATATTTTGAAAATATCTTTTCCAAAATCAACGCCGTGGTCTTGCATGGCTGGTTTTCATTCATGCCCACATGGCTGGAGAACTTTATTGTAATGATCATCTATCCGTTTGTCGGCAAGGGCTGGCATCTGACATTGGGGGCGTTGTTCATGCTGGTGGTTATCTTTCTGCCCGGCGGTCTGGTCGATGGTGCCAAACGTATCGGCGGGTTGTTCCGGCGCAAAACCAAGCAGGAGGCTTAACAATGGGCATTCTCGAAGTAAGCAATGTCAACAAACATTTTGGCGGGTTGCACGCGCTGAACAATGTTGACCTGAATGTCGAACAGGGTTCGGTGCATGCCATCATTGGCCCGAATGGTGCGGGTAAATCAACCTTTCTGAATTGCCTGATCGGCAAGCTGAAACCGGATACGGGATCGGTGTTGTTTGAGGGCGAGGCAGTGCTGGGCAAAAAACCCCACCAGATCAACCAGCTGGGCATTGCGCGGGTGTTTCAAACCCCCGAGATATTTGCCGAACTGACTGTGATGGAAAACGTGATGATTCCTTGTTATGCACACCGTGACGGGGCGTTCAAGATCAACGCTTTTGCACGGGTCTCGCGCGATTCCGAAATCCGCATACAGGCCGAAACCGTGCTGGAAGACATGGGCATGAAAGAAAAAATATCCCAGCATGCTGGGTCTTTGTCGCGGGGCGATAAACGCCGCCTTGAAATGGCCATGTGTCTGGTTCAGGAACCGAAATTGCTGTTGCTGGATGAACCCACCGCCGGTATGGCGCGGGCCGACACCAACAACACCATTGATCTGCTGAAACATATTTCTGAATCGCGCGGCATTACCATGGTGATTATCGAACATGATATGCATGTGGTGTTCAGCCTTGCTACCACCATATCGGTGCTGGCCCAAGGTGCGATTATCGCCGAAGACCTGCCCGAAAACATCAAAACCCACCCGAAAGTCCGGGAAGCTTACCTTGGGGAGGCCGAAGTATGAACGACGAAAGCAACAGACCTGCATATCTTTCGGTGCATGACATCCATGCCTATTACGGCGAAAGCTATATCGTGCAAGGGGTCAGCTTCAACATCCACGAAGGCGAGATTCTGGCGCTGTTGGGGCGCAACGGTGCTGGAAAAACATCCACCCTGCGCACCATTGCCCGTTTGGCTGACCCGGAACTGACCAAAGGTGAAATCTGGCTTGACCATCAATCCCTGCATGACAAAAAGGCCTATGAAGCAGCGCGGGCCGGTGTCGGGCTGGTGCCCGAAGACCGGCGCATTATTCAGGGCCTGACCGTTGAGGAAAACCTGAAACTGGCCCAGATCGCCCCGCCGATGGGCTGGTCGGTTGACCGCATATTTGAGCTGTTCCCCCGTCTGGGCGAGCGGCGCAAACAAGAAGGCACCACCCTTTCGGGGGGCGAACAGCAAATGCTGGCCATTGGCCGTGCTTTGGCGCGCGATTTGAAATTGCTGCTGCTTGACGAACCCTTTGAGGGTCTGGCACCGGTAATTGTTCAGGAAATCGAAAAAACCTTGCTTGAAATCAAGGATTTGGGCATTACCACGATTATTGTTGAACAAAATGCCGTGGCGGCGTTAAAATTATCCGACCGCGCGGTTATTCTGGAAACCGGCACCGTTGTGTTTGACGGTTCAGCCTCCGAAGTTCTGGAAAATGCGGCGCTTCGCGAAGAATATCTGGCGATCTAGCAAAGGTAATATCATGACTGAAACACATATACATGCCCCGTCTGCGGAGGTTGTCGCGCGCGCCCACCTGAATGATGCGCAATACAAGGAAATGTATGCGGAATCGATTGCGGACCCCGATGCATTCTGGGGCAAACAGGCCCGCGACCGGCTGCAATGGATCACGCCGTTTACCAAGGTTAAAAACAGCAGTTTTGACTATGACAATGTGTCGATCAAATGGTTTGAAGACGGCGAATTGAATGTCTGCGCCAATTGTGTTGACCGGCATCTGGCGACACGCGGCGATCAGGTGGCGATTATCTGGGAATCCGATGATCCAAATATCGACAGCAAAATCACCTATAATGAACTGCATGAAAAAGTCAGCCGTCTGGCCAATGTTTATAAAAACCTGGGCGTAACCAAAGGCGACCGTGTGGTTCTATACATGCCGATGATCCCCGAGGCGGCTTATGCGATGCTGGCTTGCGCGCGCATCGGAGCGGTGCATTCGATTGTTTTTGCAGGGTTCTCGCCCGAGGCACTGGGTTCCAGAATCGCTGATTCCGGCGCAAAACTGGTGGTCACGGCTGATGAGGCCCCGCGCGGTGGTCGCAACACGCCGCTAAAAGCCAATGTTGACGCAGCGCTGAAAATTTCCGGTGATGTTACTACGCTTGTGGTGGCACGCACCGGCGCGGATACCGGCCTGAAATCCGGCCGTGATTATGACTATGCTACCGAGACCGCAAAGGCATCCACCGATTGTCCGGTTGAACCGATGAATGCCGAAGACCCGTTGTTTATCCTTTATACATCGGGCTCCACCGGCAAACCCAAAGGCGTGGTTCACACCACCGGCGGGTATCTTTTATATGCATCCATAACCCATCAATATGTGTTTGATTACCATGATGGCGATATTTACTGGTGCACGGCAGATGTGGGCTGGGTCACCGGCCACAGCTATATTGTCTATGGACCGCTGGCCAACGGTGCGACAACGCTGATGTTTGAAGGGGTGCCAACCTATCCCGATGCGGGGCGTTTCTGGGATGTTTGCGAAAAACATTCGGTCAATATTTTCTATACCGCCCCCACCGCCATTCGCGCATTGATGGCCCAAGGCAACAGTTTTGTTGAAGGCAAAGACCTGTCATCCTTGCGCACATTGGGTTCGGTTGGCGAACCTATTAACCCCGAGGCATGGGAATGGTATTACCACACCATCGGCAAGGGCAATTGCCCCATCGTCGACACATGGTGGCAAACCGAAACCGGTGGTATTTTGTTAACACCGCTACCGGGGGCCACGGTGCTGAAACCCGGTTCGGCCACACGCCCGTTTTTTGGCATTGAGCCGATAATTCTGGACCCCCAAACCGGACAGGAAATCACCACAACAGTTGCCGAGGGTGTGTTATGCATGCGCGAAAGCTGGCCGAGCATGATGCGCGGGGTTTATGAAAACCCCGAACGGTTCCTGAGCGCTTATTTCGCCGATTACAAAGGTTATTATTTTTCAGGCGATGGCTGCAAACGGGATGCGGACGGCTATTACTGGATCACCGGCCGTGTGGATGATGTGATCAATGTATCGGGCCACCGCATGGGCACCGCCGAGGTCGAATCAGCGCTTGTTGCCCATCCAAAAGTTTCCGAAGCTGCCGTGGTGGGATACCCGCACGACATCAAAGGCCAAGGCATTTATGCTTATGTCACCCTGATGGCGGGCCAGGAATATACCGATGATTTACGGGCAGAGCTGCAACAATGGGTGCGCAAGGAAATCGGGCCAATCGCCAAGCCTGATCTGTTGCAATGGGCACCGGGCCTGCCCAAAACCCGTTCGGGTAAAATCATGCGGCGCATTTTACGCAAAATTGCTGAAAATGATTATGGTGCCTTGGGGGATACATCGACCTTGGCGGATCCAGATGTGGTCGATGACCTTATTAAAAACCGTATGAACCGGTAACCGGTTTTTGGCCCGCGCAAAACAGGGCGGGTCAAAAACCAACTGCTTTTAGGTTAGTGGTCAATGCCTTTAGCCAATATGTCACGATCCAGTATAACCACCGCGCCGCTTTTCAGGTCGAGCACCCCCAGTTTTCGCAGCTTGCCCAGTTCCTTGTTCATGGTCTGGCGGGAACAGCAAATAATATCCGCCAAATCCGCCTGACTTTTTTCTATTTTTGCGGTGCGCCTCGACATAAAATGCAAATAGGCCCGCAGCCGGATATCGACAGGGTCCAGTTTGTCGATGGAGCGAAACGAATTGTTGCTTTCCATGCGTTCCAGAAAAATTAGCGACAGGTTTTTGACAAATTCCAGATGTTTAAGATAGTCGTGTAAATACAGCCTTGGCAAAAATAACAGGATTGTGCCTTTTTTGGCGGTGCAACTGGCGATATATTCTTTTTCTGCAATTGCCTCGATTTCGCCAATACAGCCGCCAACCTCGGACATGGACATAAAGGCGCTTTGGCCAGCGTGATTAAGCCGCGATATTTCGACTTTGCCATGGGCAATCAGATAAATACCGTTTGAAACCTGACCTTGCTCTATAAAAATCTTGTCGTGGTTAAAGGTTTTTACCACGGATTTGTTCAGAAATTCTTTGCTTAGATCCGCCGGAATATTTTGCAACAACCGACAATTGGCCAGATGCGGAAATCTTATGCTGTTTTCAATAGAGCTGTGCATAGCCGAAGTAGTATTCGAGGTGGTTATCCTATGCAAGATGTCCGGTTGGAAAAGTGTTCAAGGCGCCAATATCCGCTTACGACACAATATTGTGTGCCGTTGAAAAAGAGTTCCTGCCGCCAAGAAGGAAAGTCGATCTGCGTATCTGCGGTCATTACGTGTAAAAACTTGCTTCACTCAAACGGGGTAAATCCCAAAGAATTCAGCCATACTAGCAACAGAACCCATCTTAAAATTAAATGGGCACATTAACGCCTTGAACGGGTTGTTCTTACCTCTGATTCCCTTGCGTGCTGTCGGATTGACGACAGTTTGCTAAAAAAAATTTGCGAAAGTATTTTGAAATTAACTATTTGTTAAAACAAAGTGCCTTGATGTTTCTCTAACCCTCGTCTCAACCTATTGTAAAAACAGTCTTATATCACTTTTTCTATTAAAAGTGTTTGCTGCGCCACATAATTTTTGCGTTGGCCTAATTTTTGCCTAACTTCACAGGTATTATAAATTTGTAAACAGTTAGCATTTGAAGAGTACCGATAAGAGCCATTGGCGTAATGATGTGTTCCTTTTTAATTAGTGGTTGCTTACCTTAGGGTGATTTTGAGATTGCACTAACCAGTTCACCCAATGGCTTTTCCGTCCCCACGATTGTCAGCGGCAATTGTGGGGCGGCTGGGCTGGGCTTGTAAATTGACTGGATTATCACCTGACCTATTGCGCCCCATGGGGCGCAAATGTTACAGCTTTGAAATAAAGCTATCTGCAACAGGCAAAGGATGCAGCCCCCATGACCGACCGCCCGACCTTTTTTGACAAAGAAGCCCTGATGGAATGCGCCCGTGGCGAAATGTTTGGCCCCGGCAATGCATTGTTACCCGCACCGCCCATGCTGATGATGGACCGGATCACCGATGTTTCTGCTGATGGCGGCGAACATGGCAAAGGCCATATCACCGCTGAATTCGACATCCATCCGGACCTTTGGTTTTTCCAGTGTCATTTCCTGTCGGATCCGGTCATGCCGGGCTGTCTGGGGCTGGACGGGTTGTGGCAACTTACCGGTTTTAACCTTGGCTGGCGCAATATGCAGGGCAAGGGCCGCGCCTTGGGTGTGGGCGAGGTAAAGCTGACCAGCATGATCACACCTGACAAAAAACTGCTGGAATATGACGTGCAATTCACCCGCATCATTGACCGCCGCCTGAAACTGGGCGTGGCCAATGGCACGGTTAAAATTGACGGAGAGCTGGCCTTTACGGTTACCGATATGAAGGTCGGGCTGTTTCAGGAATAAACCACTCGTTTTTTGCGACATCATTGACTATATGCCAAACACCACCAGAACAAAGGAAAACCCATGCGTCGAGTCGTTATAACCGGAATCGGAATTGTGTCCTCTATCGGGGTGAATGCTGAGCAGGTGAATGCCTCGCTTAAATCCGGCAAATCCGGCATTTCTTTTGCGCCTGACCATGAAACCCACGGTTTTCGCAGCCGCATTCAGGGCAAGCCGGATATTGATGTAAAAGAACATATTGATAAACGCGATTTCCGGTTTATGGGTGATGGCGCGGCCTATACCTATATTGCCATGCAACAGGCGATTGACGATGCGGGGCTGGAAGACAGCGATGTTTCCAATGAACGCACCGGGCTTGTGGTGGGTTCTGGCGGGCCATCAACCCACCATTTGTTTAACGCCCATAAGATCGTCATTGAAAAAGGCGCACCAAAACGCATGGGGCCGTTTATGGTAACGCGGGGCATGTCCTCTACCACCAGCGCTTGTCTGGCCACGCCGTTCAAGATCAAGGGCGTGAATTATTCAATAACATCCGCCTGTTCCACATCGGCCCATTGCATTGGCAACGGGGTTGAACAGATTCAATTTGGCAAACAGGACATCGTTTTTGCCGGCGGCGGCGAGGAGCTAGACTGGACCTTATCCTGCCTGTTTGACGCCATGGGCGCGATGAGCAGCAAATATAACGAAACGCCGGAATTGGCCAGCCGTGCTTTTGACGCCAACCGCGACGGGTTTGTCATTGCAGGTGGTGGTGGCATTGTGGTGTTGGAAGAATTATCACACGCCTTGGCGCGCGGTGCAAAAATTTATGCCGAAGTCACAGGGTATGGCGCCACATCTGATGGCCATGATATGGTTGCGCCCAGCGGCGAGGGCGGCGAGCGTTCAATGAAACTGGCAATGTCCACGCTTGGCGATCACAAGGTTTCCTATATCAACGCCCATGGCACATCGACCCCTGCGGGTGATGTGACCGAGGTAAAAGCAGTGCGAAATGTGTTTGGCGAGGGTTCTACCCCGCCGATTTCCAGCACCAAATCCCTTACCGGCCACAGCTTGGGGGCCACTGGCGCCCAAGAAGCCATCTATTCCCTGTTGATGTTGCAAGATGATTATATCACGGCATCGGCCAATGTGGTTGACCTCGACCCTGCATTGCATAAAGATGAAATCGTGACCGTAAGGCGCGATAACGCAGGGCTTGATACAATTTTATCAAACAGCTTTGGCTTTGGCGGCACAAACGCAACATTAGCTTTAAGCAAATTTAACGGGTAAATATCATGACAGACTTGATGAAGGGCAAACGCGGACTGGTAATGGGGGTCGCGAATAACCGCTCTATTGCCTGGGGCATTGCGCAATCATTGGCGGCCCAAGGTGCGGAACTGGCATTTACCTATCAGGGCGACGGGTTTGGAAAACGGGTTAAGCCGCTGGCCGAAAGCCTCGGGTCAACATTGGTGCTGGATGCGGATGTGCAATCCGAACAATCTCTGGATGCGGTATTTGCTGCCATTGATGATAAATGGGGTGGCATGGATTTTCTGGTGCACGCCATTGCCTATTCCGACAAAGAAGAACTGAACGGGCGGTTCCTGAACACCAGCCGCGCCAATTTTCTGAACTCGCTGGATATTTCCTGTTACAGTCTGGTTGATGTGGCACGCCGCGCTGCACCTTTGATGAAAAATGGCGGTTCCATCGTGACCCTGACCTATTTTGGCAGCCAGCGGGTTATTCCGAATTATAACGTGATGGGCGTGGCCAAGGCGGCATTGGAAAGCACAGTGCGGTATTTGGCCAATGATCTTGGCCCTGATGGCATTCGCGTGAATGCAGTCAGCCCCGGACCGATGAAAACCCTTGCGGGGGCGGCGATTGGCGGGGCGCGAAAAATACACCGCTATACCGAGGAAAATTCCCCGATGCGCCAGAACGCAACGCTGGAAAGCGTGGGCGGCACGGCCATGTATCTCATGAGCGATCTTTCCGCACATACTACTGGCGAGATCATTTTTGTGGATGGCGGCTATCACGTTACCGGCATGGCCCAGACTGAAAACCTGTGATTTTATTCAACTTGCGGCAATACCAGAACAACCCCTACCGGTAAAACATCGGGTGAAACCAGAACGGGCCTGTTTGCATCAAAAATAGTGCGGAACAACAGCTGGTCATTATAAATGGCCTCTGCATATTGGCCAAGAGAATCCCCCGGTGCAACCTCGATAACCCATTGACCATCCTGCACCTTGATCCGCTGCTGGATGGCGCGGATTTCGGGGTCGGCGTTTGGTGCAATTTCAGGCAGCACAAGGGCTTGGCTTTGTGTTTGTTGGTCTGGTTCGATTTGCGGCGCCGGTGCGTTAATAGACTGAATCGCCAATAAATCAGCATTTTCAATTGCCTCTATGTCAACAGGGTCCGGTAAGGTTTGCGCCATAAAGCTTGCAATCTCTTGAAGTAATGCTCTTGTTTCAACCTGACCTGCGGGTGTCAGAAAATGCTCCGGTATTTCACCTGAGCCGTTTTGTGCAATATATTCCTGAAAATAATCAGCTGTGTTCTGGATGTTCAGCCCGGATTTTTCCCCGGCTTCGATCAGGCGATCAATGTTTGTGCGCAAGGCCTGCAATGCGGCCACATCGTTGGTATCCTCAAACGCTATCATCGTGGCCATTGCGCGGTTGGCATAAAAATTGATACGCCGTAGATCGCTATCGGTAAGGGTGCCCCCCCCCGATTGCGCGACAATCAGCGGCGCCCAGTCAGTAGCAAAAAGGGTCGGGTTCTGGAAAACAGGACTGGAAAAAGCCGGAGTTGTATAAAGGCAGGCCAAGGCCAGTAAAAGCACATGTTTCATTGTTAGCTCTATATTCGTTAATAAATTTATTTAGCTACGTTTTAGGAATGCCCGTTATTTTGTCAAGTATTTCCTAGGGGCGCATTTGTGCTTAACTTATACTTGCGGTGTGGCAGAATTTACTATTTGCTTTGATTCTTGCGATCTTGCGCAAAAAAGGACATGTAATGCCTGTAACCACTTGTATTTTTGATGCTTATGGCACCTTGTTTGACGTGGCCGCCGCTGCCAGAATTGCGGCTGCGGAACCAAATCGCCAAGAATTTGCAGCCAAATGGCCCCAAATAGCAGCCAATTGGCGGGCCAAACAATTACAATATACATGGTTGCGTGCGGTGTCCGATACCCACACTGATTTCTGGCGGATCACCCAAGACGGATTGGATTACGCGCTGGAGGCCGCCGGATTGACCACACCGGAATTGCGCGAACGCCTTTTGGCGCTTTATTTTGAGCTTGAAGCATTCCCCGAGGTACCTTTGATGTTGGAACAGCTAAAAAACGCTGGGCTGAACACCGGCATTCTTTCCAACGGATCCCCCGATATGCTGAAAGGCGCTGTTAATTCGGCAGGGCTGGCCGACAGGCTGGATGCGGTGCTTTCGGTGCAATCGGTTGGCGTATTTAAGCCCCATAAATCGGTCTATGACATGGTGGGTCAGCATTTTGATTGCAGCCCCGATCAGGTGCTTTTTGTATCCTCAAATGGCTGGGATGCGGCCTATGCGGCCCATTACGGGTTTCAAACGGTCTGGGTCAATCGTGCTGATGAACCGACAGACCGATTGCCTGCAAAGCCACAACACACCATGCATGATTTAACCGATATTCCAGAACTGGCGACCAGCTTATGAGTAATTTTACCACCAGCGACGGATTAAACCTTGATTACAAAGACCAAGGCCAAGGCCCTGTCGTGCTATGCTTGCCGGGCCTCACCCGCGATTTAAGCGATTTTGACGAATTTGCCGCGGCGACATCCGGCATCCGGTTGGTGCGCCTGACATTACGAGGCCGCAAGGGGTCGGATTTTGACCCGAATTTTGCCAATTACAATATCGTGCAAGAAAGCCGCGATGTGGTTGAATTTATGGATTTTCTGGGCTTGGATAAAAGCATAATTATCGGCACCTCGCGGGGCGGGTTTATTTCAATGGTGCTGGCCGCCACCGTGCCCGAACGCCTTTCAGGGGTGCTGCTGAATGATATCGGGCCTGAACTTGACCCGTTGGGTTTGGGCAGAATTATGGATTATCTGGGGGTCGCGCCCAAAGCCCGTGGTCTGGACGGGCTGATCAAGGCGCTGAAAGCCAATATGGCAAAGGATTTTCCCGCGCTTAATGATGCAAAATGGGCCGAACTGGCGAAACGCTGGTTCAAGGTGGATAAAAACGGTGTGCATCTGAATTATGACCCGAAAATGCGCGACGCAATGCTGGAACAATCCCAAAAACCAACGCCGGACCTTTGGCCGTTATTTGACATGATGGCAGATATTCCGCTGGCACTGGTGCGTGGTGCAAACTCTGATTTACTGAGCATCGAGACCACAGAAAAAATGCAAGCCCGCCGTCCCGATATGATTTATGCCAATATCCCCGATCGTGGCCATGTGCCGTTTTTGGATGAACCGGCTGCACTGAAAACCTTTGAAAAACTATTGAAAGCCGCAAAATGAGCAGCTACGAGATGATCCGCGCCGCGGCTGAGCGCTTAAACCCTGTGGTGCGCAAAACGCCGATGCTGAATTCACCCTTTCTGGATGAAATCGCGGGAAGGCGTGTATTGATAAAGGCTGAATGCCTGCAACATACCGGCAGTTTCAAATTTCGCGGTGGTTATTCGGCCCTGTCGGGCATGGCTGATATTAAAGGCGTGATTGCCTATTCATCGGGAAACCACGCCCAAGGTGTGGCGCTGGCCGCACGGATGCACGGGGTAACGGCGGTGATTATCATGCCAAGCGATGCGCCGGTTTCAAAAATTGAAAACACCAAAGCACTGGGCGCAAAAGTTGTGCTTTATGATCGGGCGAATGAAGACCGCGACGTAATCGGTGCTGATCTGGCACGCAAAAACAACCTGACCCTGATCAAACCCTTTGACAATCCTTTGGTGATTGCGGGCCAAGGCACGGTTGGGCTGGAAATCGCAGCCCAGGCAGCTGAATTTGGTGTGGGTTCGGCGCAAGTGTTGGTGCCTTGTGGTGGTGGCGGGCTGACATCAGGTATCGGCATTGCGCTTGCGGCAGAGGCCTCCGATATGCTGGTGCGCACAGTTGAACCGGAGGGGTTTGACGATGTGGCGCGCTCGCTTGTGCAAGGCGAACGGTTAAATAATACACGGCTAAGCGGATCGATCTGTGACGCAATCATCACCCAAAGCCCCGGTGAAATTACCTTTCCGATATTACAAAAATATTGCGGCACGGGGGTGGTGGTAAGCGAGGAAGAATGCTTGCAAGCCATGAAGCATGCCTTTGCACACCTGAAAATCGTGATCGAACCGGGCGGTGCTGTGGCGCTGGCGGCGGCGCTGTATCACGGGGGTAAAATTGAAGGAGATACGGTGATTTGCGTGGCGACCGGCGGTAATGTGGATCCGGATATGTTTG
>JALSGU010000083.1 GCA_026982575.1 Paracoccaceae bacterium
TCCAGATCAAGGATCAGGCATGGCGTCTGGATATCGGATTCATCCATGCCGGGTTTTGCCGGAATATCATATCCTACGTCGAATTCATCAAGATTTACTGCTTTGTTCATTTTTTAGGTCTCCATCCATGGCAGGCTGTCGAGATCGACATTGCCGCCAGTTATTATGATGCCGACACGTTTGCCCGCAAACATGTCTTTGTTTTTCAAAATGGTCGCCAGCGGCACAGCGCTGCTTGGTTCCATCACGATTTTCATCCGCTTCCAGATCAGTTTCATTGCGTCAACAATTTCGGATTCACTGGCGGTCAGTATATCGGTAACGTGGTTTGACACAAAATGCCAAGTCAATTCTTTTAGCGGCACTTTTAATCCATCCGCCACCGTAACCGGCGCATCATCGGCAATGATATGCCCTGCCTTGAAACTGCGCGCCGCATCATCGGCCTGTTCCGGCTCCGCCGCATAGATTTTAATATTTGGCGCAAGGTTGGAAAGGGTCAGACAGGTGCCCGAAATCATGCCACCACCCCCGATCGGGGCGATCACCATATCAAGGTTTTCAGCCTGTTCAATCAGCTCGGCACTACAGGTGCCTTGGCCGGCAATGACGCGCGGGTCATTATAGGGATGCACAAATTCCGCGCCGGTTTCAGCCTGCACTTTGGCAAATACTGCTTCGCGTGAACTGGTAGAGGGCTCGCATTCGGTAATAATCCCGCCATAGCCCCGCACCGCGTCTTTTTTGGCTTGTGGCGCGGTGCGCGGCATCACCACATAACACGGGATCCCCCGCCGCCCAGCGGCATAAGAAAGCGACAGCGCATGGTTACCGGAAGAATGGGTGGCAACGCCCTTTTCCAGCATATCATCCGACAGGCCAAACACCGCGTTACACGCGCCGCGCACCTTGAATGCACCGGCTTTTTGAAAATTTTCACATTTGAAAAACAGCTTGGCGCCGGTTAAATCATCCAGAAATTCCGAGGTTAGAACCGGGGTGCGATGCACATAGGGCTTTACCCTGTCGCGCGCCGCCAGCATGTCTTCAAAAGTCGGTATATACATATTTTCCCCTTAAGCCGTGGTGCGGTAATATTCTTGTGCGGCAGCAACGCCAGCGCCCAAAGCTATATCCAGCCCCAGATCTTTCATGCTCATTTCCGCCGTTGCCAACCCCGAAAGCGCCATAACGTCAGTCAAACTGCCCAAATGGCCGATGCGGAACAATTTACCCGCAACCGCGCCCAGCCCGCCACCAAAGGAAACATCGTATTTTGATGACGCATGCGCCACCAGCGCGTTGGCATCAAAGCCTTTTGGCGTCATAATCGCGCTGACCGAATTGGAATAAAGATCAGGGCTTTGCGCACATAATGCCATATCCCACGCCACCACTGCCTTGCGCACCCCTGTGGCAATCCGTTCATGGCGGGCAAACACATTTTCCAGCCCCTCGGCCAACATCAAACGGGTGGCTTGTTTCAACCCGTTGATCATGCCGACCTGCGGCGTATAAGGATAACCGTTGATTTTATATCCGGCCTGCATATCGCGCACATCAAAATACCAGCGCGGCAGGGTGGCGGTTTCAATTGCTGCCAGTGCCTTTGGGCTGAACCCGACAATCGCCAGACCCGCAGGCAGCATAAAGCCTTTTTGCGAGCCGGTAACGGCCACATCGACCCCCCATTCATCCATACGAAAATCCATCGACCCGATAGAGCTGACCCCGTCAACAAAAAACAGCGCCGGATGGGCAGCGGCATTGATCGCCGCCCGCACCGCTGCGATATCGGAAACAACGCCGGTGGCGGTTTCATTATGGGTGGCCAGAACCGCCTTGATTTTATGGTTGGTGTCTTTGGTTAAAATTTCCTCGAACCGGTCAGCGGGAATGCCCGCGCCCCATTCGGCCTCAACCACGATAACCTCCAGCCCGTGGCGCTGGCACATGTCGATCCATTTCTGGCTGAACATGCCGTTTTGACAGGCCAGAACCGTATCGCCTTTGCTAAGGGTATTGCTAAGCGCGGTTTCCCAGCCGCCCGAACCGGTGGACGGAAACAGAAAAACCTCGGCCAAAGTGGTTTTCAACACCTGCTTTACGCCATCAATCGCCGGATGCAGAATATCGGCAAACCCGGCCGAGCGGTGATCCATGGTCGGCATATCCACCGCACGGCGCATGGCCTCGGGCATATTGGTCGGGCCGGGAATGAAAATCGGGTTCTGGCTGTGCATGGCTGGCTTTCTGAATATCTGTGATTGCCCTAATTTACAGGATTCAGGTATTTATGCAATTTTTCTGAAAATATTTTCCAAAAAATACCTAAATGCTTTAACTATTTGAGAAATCACCAAAATTCTTTTTTCATTTTCATTGCATTAAAATATGCTAAAAAATAAAACTATCCCGATTCAAAGTATCCGGAGGAATCATGCAAGAAGAATTTCCTGAAAAACGCAAGCGCGGACGGCCGCGCAGCACCGGCCCCAAACCGGCAGGCAGCCCTGTTCTGGCACTGGATCGCGGCTTGATTATTCTTGAGGCCTTGGCAAAGCTGTCCACCGCCACCCTTGGGCAATTGGC
>JALSGU010000084.1 GCA_026982575.1 Paracoccaceae bacterium
ATGATTCTTGAAACCGCCCCCATCGTGGTTCGGGCCGCCCATTTATTAACCGAGATCACCGGCGGCAAGCCGCCCTTGCGCCCCGAAAAATAACTGTCTTTGCCAGATCTGCCTGTATTTACCGTTTTCCTTATTGTCAAAAACGGCTATGCCCAAGACATGATTGAATCATTTGCCACCAGCCTGTCGCTTTTTACCCAGCTTGACGGTATCGCCTTTACCACTCTTTTTCTGGGGTGGTTTTTGATCGGGTTTTTAATTGACCGCAACGGAAAACGCCGGTCAACCCATGCGCTTATTTCCGATTTCCGCAGCCGGTGGATGATTGAAATGGTCGGCCGTGAAAACCGGGTGGCCGACATCCAGATCCTGTCCAGCTTGCGGCAAGGCACTGCATTTTTCATGTCTGCCAGTATGATAGGAATCGGTGGCACGCTGGCGCTTTTGGGCAGCGCGGACACGCTGGAACAAGTCGCAACCGAGGTCAGCCCCGAGCTTTCCGCACCCCAGCTTGTCTGGGAAATAAAGCTGATCGTTGTGGCGATGATCCTTGTCAGTGCCTTTCTGAAATTTGTCTGGTCACACCGCTTGTTCGGATATTGCGCCGTGGTGCTGGGCTCGGTTCCCAATGACAAAAACCACCCCGACGCGCTCGGGTTTGCGGCCAAGGCTGCCAAATTGAACACCTATGCCGCCCGCAGCTTTAATCGCGGGTTGCGCGCCGTTTATTTTGCAATGGCCGCCCTTACATGGTTGCTGGGGTCTATCCCGTTGATTGTGGCGGTGACCGTAACACTTGCTGTTCTATATCGCCGCGAGTTCCATTCCCTGTCCCGTGCGGCGCTATTGGCGGATTAAACGTCTTTCAACTGCAACAAAAACGGTCTAAACACCGCAAATGAAAAACAACATCCTTGCTTTCGGCGTGCATTTATTTACCGCCACCGGCGCTGTTTTTGCGCTGTTTGCCATGCTGGCTGCGGGTGATAAAAACTGGTCGGTAATGTTTTTATGGTTGTTGGGCGCGCTGATTATTGACGGCATAGACGGCCCGCTGGCACGGTATTTCAACGTTAAAAAATACGCCGCCAACTGGGATGGCGCCTTGCTTGACCTGATCATTGATTATCTGACTTATGTTTTTATTCCGGCTTATGCGCTGACAAAATCCGGCCTGCTGCCCGAATGGGAAGGCTGGATCGCGGCGATTGTGATCATCATTACCGGCGTGGTTTATTTTTCCGATACCCGCATGAAAACCGCCGATGCGTCTTTTTCGGGGTTTCCGGGCTGTTGGAACATGGTGATGCTGGTGTTGTTTGCGCTTTGGCCGCCTGCATGGATCAGCATGGTTGTTATCGGCGTTCTGGCCCTGGCCCAGTTTTTCAGCCTGAAATT